>SKQJ01000191.1 GCA_007119075.1 Bacteroidales bacterium
GATGATGTTGAGTGGTGGACAACAGACGACCTTGGGGATGTTACGATGTAATACTGCCGCAGTGCAAAATATGGAGGCTCTTGGCGGATCAAAAGGGAAAAGTGGGTTTATTAAATTTCCCGACACGTTTTACCGGACTATTGAATCAACCAGTCGGAAATCCGGTATCTTAGATTAATTTATTGGATTGCGGCGTTGAATTCCTTAATTGCTTCAAGCATGGCGATGACATTTTTTACAGGCACATTGGCCTGGATATTATGCACCGTGTTGAAGACATATCCGCCATTTTTCGAAAAAATTTCACAGACTCTCAAGACCTGATCCCTGACTTCCCCAGGCGTTCCAAATGGCAGTGTTTTCTGGGTATCGACGCCTCCGCCCCAAAATACCAGGTGATCGCCATATTCTTTTTTCAGGTGACCGGGCAGCATGCCGGCAGCACTTATCTGGACAGGGTTAATTATATCGAAACCTGCATCGATAAAATCTTTCATAAAGGACTCCACGGCTCCGCAACAATGCTTGAATGTTTTCCAGCCGGTATTATTATGTACCCAATCGTTAACTTTCCGGTAATAGGGAGCGTAAAGTTCCCTGAAGGTCTCAGGAGAGCAGAATGTGGAATCCTGCGTGCCAAAGTCGGTGCCGCATATGAAAACTGCGTCAATATTTTCCCCGACAGCCCCATAGATTTTTTTAAGGTTTTCTAAAGCAATATCGGTTTGTCGGTCAAAAACCCGGTGAATATAGTCGGGCCGCAACAGAAGTGAAATATACCACTCGGTAATATCGCGTATCCCCTTAGGATGTTTAAGGTTCATGGCAGGCACAAGGGCAATGTCACCCAGGGCAGTGCCGCCGAAATTCGCGATTACCCCCCTTCCGGACCGGGCAGCTTTTCGGGCCTGCTCCTTCCAGTACATCAACTCCTTATCTGTTAATTGAGAAAATTCTTCGAGATTGTTAGCCGGATCCGGCTCCTCTTCAACAACGGGTTGCTGCCTGATAATTGCATCAAAAAAGTAACCGGACTTTGGCATTTTTGCACTTGCGGAAACCGATCTGTCACCCTGTGGATAAATCAGCAAATCACCATTGTCATCGATCATTGTATTAAAATTACCAGGAACAAGAATTTCCTGGCCCCAGAAGGTCTTAAAGGGTTTCCATTCTTCCTGCGGAATGCCGAACATGTTATTTTTTCCCCATAAGCCAGTCACGTCAACGCCCAGGGCATCCAGGAGGTCTTCTTCAATTTCACCCAGCATCTGATAAGGCTCTACCGCTTTTACAGGGCGGTATTGAAGTCCGTAATATTCCCGTAATTGTTCAACTATGCGCACGTGAATGCCCGTTACGCCATTTGAGCCAAAATCAACAGGGATTCTGTCCGGCTGGACGTGATTGAGGGCCATTTTTAATCTTCCGCGTGATTCCATGGTACAAGAATATTAACTTAATTTTGCCAGGTAAGTTTTCAATTCCAGATTTACTTCAGCCTTTTCCATGGTTGAAAATTGTATTTTAACGGGTTCGCCCGGTTCAATGTGCCTGCTGTCTATTTTTCCACAAACCCATGACAATCCGCTCCAAATTGCTTTATCATATGGTTCTTGAAACGGGATGGTTTTTTCATGCTGGCTGACTGTCAGCTTAAATATCTCGTTCATCCTTGTCCCGTGAGGTTCTCCTCCTCCGGATGAACGTAAAGGCAGTTCTGATTCCTTGTCAAATTGCTGAACGGTAATAAGCAGATCATATCCCGCTGTTACCATTAGCATAGCTTCCATGCTGTTGCCTTTGACATTTATTGGATATGTCTCGGCTTTGATTATTTCAGAGGGAATCCGGTGAAAGTCCCCACTCCCCAGGTAATATTTTTTTTCGGCATATTTTCCGTATCCTACGACAACCATCTGTTCGGGCCCGACTTTCAGCACATGGTTTTTGATGCCAGGTGCAAATCCTTCATCGGCAAACAATATTTCTGCTGCATCATATGTGCCGCCTGTTAATTCATTCAGACGGATATCGTTCACTTTTTGTTCCGGATTTACCACGGTCAGGACTGAGCCTTCCCTGTCCCCCGCGATATAACCGTAAGGCATTGCTTCTCCGGGAATACCGCCCATGGTATTAATCTGTCCGTATTCCTGGAAAGGTAAAAATAATTTCTGCGCCTTACCGAACCATTTTGCATCTTCATGCTCAAGCAGGGCAAGGTCTCCGTAATAAACATTCATCCATCCTCCCCGTGCAAGCGACAGGATCAGTGCCGCTTTCCAACCTGATTTCCCCCTATGGTAGCATGTGCCGGTATTGCCTATCATAAACCCGCAATTATCTATTCTTTTCAGGGGTATGCCATTAAGTTCATATTGGCTGACCATGTGATCGGTGTAATGGTCCTTTGACCGCCAGAAATTGCTGAACGGAGTGTCGGAGAGCCTTGGATCGCCGCAATACAAAGAGTCAAATACCTCCAGCCAGTGCATATTGATGGTTTGCCTGAAAGGTGTTGCCGTGTTTGAATAATCTCCGTCAAAACCGTTATAGGCAAGGAAAAGGACTTCCGGATTCCTGAACCTGAATATTTTCATCGCACTGATAAATGCACTGACATTATTATCCCTGATCTCTTTTGCCGTATGGGTTTTTTCAATTTCAGGGGTGGCGGCGTCAAAATCGGCAAAATCAAACTTTATCATTTTAAAACCCAGTTCTACAAGCATCTGCAAGGATTCCATGAAATGAGAAAGATAACCTCCGTGGAACAGGCAAAAGCTTCTGCCATGTGACGCGAGAGAATCTTCCCACTCCGGTATAACATCCAGAAACCAGTAGTCATCTGCCGCGACCCGGAAATTAGTGGAAACCCAGATGCCTGGTATTACATTGTGCTCAGCACATAACTTAAGGAATTTTTCCGGGCCATGGTCTGGCCAGTCCGGTTTTCTCCATTTCCGGTAACCTCCTTCTTTCGAAAACCAGAAAGCATCTATAAGATAATAGTCAAAGCGAACTCCTTTCTCACGCATTCGCTGCATCTCATAGAACTGCCTGATAGTAATTTCTTCAGTAAGCCTTATATTGTCAGATAATTCATCATATGCCGCCCAGTTTGCATAGACTGAAACTGGTTTTGAAAATCTGTTGCGGTAGCCGGTAGCCATAGTCTATTCTTTTAGGTTGAAACGGGTTTTTGTTTATCGAAAAATATCATATATGTCAGCAGGATCGCAGGGATGATCTCGATTGATGCTGATACTAGGAATGTACGCTGAATCGAGCCGAAGTAATCAAAGAGAATACCGGTAATGTTGACTCCTATCAAATTCCCCAGTCCGGCTCCCGCAAGTGCCAGGATCATTTGTGCTGATACTTTCATTCCTTTGGGGGCCAGTTCTCCCGCGAATGTGACTGCTGCTGCTATAAACAGCCCGGCCGTGGCCCCGTGCAGACCCTGTATAAGGATAAGCGGCGTCGCAGTAGAAACAAGCGAGATCATAAACCATCTCAGGGATGTCAGCAATACCGCCGCGAGAAGTATTGATTCAAGCCGCAATCTCATAGCCAGCCAGCCGAATGCTAACAGAGTAAGTACTTCAACTCCCGAAGCCATGCCGGCTGTCATGCCGAGGACTGACTGGCTGAGTTCAAGTTCCTGCACCAGCGGACCAATAAAAATGCCGAACGGAGACATGCTGGCATAATGAAAAATAACGGCAATAATGAATATCACGAATGATCTGTTTCCCATGAACTTTTTTATGTCCTTTAATTTCAGCCTGTCTTGTGTTTCAGCCTTCCTTTCTGTCAGGGTAAGGGAAACCAGGAATACTATAGAATAGGAAATGATCAAAACAGCAAAAAGCCCCGGCGATTCCGGACCAAATCCAAGGCGGTCCATTATGATTCCAAAACCTGACACAGCAATAAACCAGCCCAGGGATGCCCACATCCTTATTTTCCCATAATCACTGCCCTTTTCTTTGGCTTGTGCCGTAGCCATGGAATCGGCTATGCCCATAATCGGGACATTGAAAAATGAATAGAAGAAGTAGCTTATTACTATTAAGGTATAACCGATTGCAGGAGAGAGGAAAGGCAAAAGCGACACAACGGTCATCAGAAGCAGCAGCCGCAGGATCAGGGCCGGACGCTGTGTACGGTCGGCAATGAATCCGAAGACCAGGGGGATAAAAAAACCAAGGACGAATCCGATTGATGTTATAAATGCTATCTGCTTGCCGGAATAACCGTTTGCACTCAAATAGGCCGGGAAATAGGTCAGGATGATCGCGAAACTGATATGTATGAAAAAGTAGAAGCTTTTAATCATGCCCAACTTTTCCAGTCCCGGGAAAGTAAGTAATCGTGTATTCGAAAAGTTTCGCATAAGATATATTTAAGATGGGGTTAATCTTCGACTATTATCACGGCAGTATGAGCTTCGAGCTTTACCTCATCACCTGATTTTTTTCCATAAATATCATAATGGTCCCTGATCGTATTATCTATAGGGAAGATCCTGGTCTCCAGTGAATCGTTGATGATCATGTATGAACTTCTCGGCCTTGCTTCGGGATCAGGAGGAGCGAACGAGAGTGAATTCATGTCTTTCCCTGATTCCTCCTGCCATGATTCCAGGTCAAATTCTTCCCATATACGGTGTTTTCCCCGGAAGGTTAATTTTTTGATCGGGAACGTGTAATAGGAGCTTCCGTAGAAATTATGGTCGGTCATAACAGGGTCGAAATCAGGAGATATCCTGCTTTCTATGAACATGGCCCTCTGATTTCTAAAGCGTGCAAAGAGAATATTTCCGCTGGCTTTGCAGCCGCGTAAAGTCCCCGGCATAAAATATTCGGAAAAGGCAAGCCCTATGTCATTGTCAAATACTATGTTACCGGTTATTGTATGGTCGCGGGCCTCGTCATTTACCAGGATTCCCCATGTTGTTCCGGTAATAATGTTGTCGGCCACGGTGAAGCCCGTACATTTATTGTCAATGTATATTCCGTGAGCAAACCTGTGAAAATCGGGGGTGGCCACTACGTTCCCAATGGAGTTTTGTATGATGTTGCGCCTTATTACGGTGCCTGTAGAGTAATCATAATTCTGAGCCCAGCTGTAGATTGAGCTGCCGTCATTCATGTAAAGAAGCGAATCCCTTACCGTATTGTATTCGCAAAGGTGGTTTTTCCCATCGAGCCTTATACCGTGCAAACCGGTTTTTTCAACCTTATTGTAACCGATATAATTATTTTCCGATTTATAACTGACATCCCCCAGTTCATTCCTGACCTGCTTTGCAACTTTTGCTATATACGGTTTGAGTTCCGGTCCCGACAGGCACTCTTCGAGGTGTGCTATCAGGAATTTCTCGTCTGCAAACGGGATATTGAGACATTCTTTCAGTTGTGAGCTTAATTCATGCGGAATTTGCCCCTCAAGCGCCTTCAGGGTATTTTCACTGATGGAATAAACAAGTTCGGTTTTAAGGATTGCAATGCCGGTGCCGTTGTTCACGCCGTCGTAACCATAGCCGGGAAATAATCCCACCCTCTTCACCTGATTATGCCGGATTACCGAATCATGAGTATCGAGACATGCAATTCCCCGTCCCTTAATATCGCTTATATCATTATTGCTTATTATATAATGGCTGGTGCCGCTTTCAAGACTTATTCCATCCTGATGTATCTTGTTGAATTCACATCCGTTTATCCTGATATTTGAAGATCCGGATTGACCGAGTATACCTGCCAGGAAAAATTTTTCAAATCTTATGCCTTCTATAATTATATGGTTTGCGTTGGTAATCTGTATGCCGGCATCAATTATGCAGGCTTCGACACTCATCTTCTTTACTTCGATGCCTTCCGGCGGAATGAAATAAAGGCCTGATCGCTGGTCATCATAATACCACTCCCCGGGTTCAGTCATGAATTCAAGCTTGTTATCGAGGAAATATCCGTAATCCTTTTGGCACCGGTAAATCATGTTTTTTTCAAAAATCAGGGTGTCGCCCTCATGCTTCGCAACCCTGGCAATTTCGTACTGCCAGTTCACGGCCCTTATCCTTGCAGTGGCACCTGTGCAATCAACATCCTGCAATAAAAGTTCCCTGTCCTTCAGGCTTTTTTTATCACCGCCATCAATGCCGAAGAAACCTTTGGAAGGATACCTTGCCAGGTCCAGCCAGTGGTCGTTAATGAATACCTGTTTAACCGGTTTTCCGATGCCGCATCTATAAACCGAGGCACCCTTGGATCCTTTGGCTGTCACTGGCGTGCTCCCAGAAAGCACCGGTCTGTTCCCCTCTCCCCAGGAAGATATTATTATTGGAATTTCCTTTGTGCCCGAAGTTTTTACCAGGATTGAACCGGTAAATTTGTCTCCCCGTTTCAGAAGTATCCTGTCCCCGGGTTTTATATCCAGTGAGTTTATCCTTTCGATCGATTTGTACGGGGCATCGGGAGAGAGCCCCGTATTTTTATCATTACCATTATTTGACAGATAGTAGGTTTGCATATCTACACATTGGATTTCAAGGATTTTTATTTTCCCAGACGGAATTTTTATCCTGACCTGTAATTTCCTTCCAGGTTGCGAAAGTGAGCTGTCCGCCTTCAAGGTGGTTCCCATCAGGAAACTGCCTTTGTTCGGAGGGGTGGAAGTAGGTATTATTGTCAGCTCTTAAGGTCCTGAAAAATTCGTTTGATGCACGCGTGGACGGACTATTCGGGTTATTATACTCGAAAAATGAAAAGAGCTTTTGAGAATCATCATTAGCAATTACATAGTTATCAAAAATTTTCCAGTCCCTGCTGTTTATCTCCCAGTTGCCGTCATCTCCGACAATCCGGCCGTCCTGCCCAAAACTGAACTGATGATTGTTTGAGTAAATGAAAGATCTTGTGACAGTCACGTTTGCATGGCCATAGCCCTTAATTCCAATATCATTATTCATGATGCTGCAATTTTCAACAAGTGCAGGTTTACGGCTGCCTTCAAGCATGATCCCTGATTCCTGGTTGTTCTTGATGGTGGAATTTCGTATGACTATGTTTTCATTGTTCCAGTCGAACCAGATGGCATGGCAATAGTTGTTAAATGCCCTGATATTGTCAAGGACAACGTTTTTGATTCCTCCGAAAACCTTTATGCCTGCAGCATCGTGCGCTATCATTGCAGGTGCGTTGGTCCTCCAGTTATTCTCGTATATTGCAATGTTTTCGAACAGGAAGTTTTCGCCTCCGCCCGCACCCATACCTCTTTCGCCGTTATATCGCGTAATTGAATTGCGGACTGTCACATTGCTGCACCTTTCCAGTTCCAGGCCCACCCCGTTGTTCCATTGAAAGATGCAATCCTCTATCAGGACGTTTTTTGTATCGGCTATGGTCAGGGCATCCTGGTGCATGGTATTTGCAGTATGCTGAAAAACCAGTCCCCGCAAAACGAGTCCCCTGCCTTCATAGACCGTAGCCCTTACAAGGCTTCCATTACGTCCCAGGTCATAGATGTCGAAGCCCCTTGTGGCAACCTCTACCACCGAATTGATGGGATCAATCCCCGCGGCAGGTTTCAGGTATATCCTGTTATCAGCTTCTTCAACAAAAAATGTGTTTTCCTCAAGGTCTGCCATGTCTGTTATCTGCCACACGGGAATCGAATCAATGAACACCATTTCCCTTCTTCTCTGGTAATCAGTTAGTCCGCAAGGTCCGAAACATGCCTCCGCGTCTTCATAATAACCCCATTTATAAAACCAGTCGTGATAGTAAATATCACCATCCCTTACCCAGTCAGTGAAAACATCACTTCCTGTTATAAAGACTTCGCCCGGCGTTTCTGCCTCCAATACGAGCAGCTGGCTGGAATAAATATCAAGGTATGAGCGGTAGTGGCCCGGATAGACTACTATCCTTGAAGGAATATGCTTGCTTCTTTCAACTGCCTGCTCAAGAGTCAGCAATGGCCTGTCAGGGGTTGTTCCGGAATTTTTATCACTGGCCATGGGGTGCCGGTTGTTTACATAGACGATCTGCTCAATTGAAGAGTAATCTATGGTCGCTTGTCCGCTAACAACCATACTAAGAAAGTAAGACAACAGTATTATTGCTGTATTTTTCATTTTGTTTTTTTATGTATTATTATTATCAGGGGACAAACCGATCCCAACAGGTCAATGGATTTATTGCCTTTCTGTCTGATAATCTTTATTTTACAATAGAAATGTATTCGTATTCAGTGCTCCGCCCGGATGGAGCCCCCATAGTTTATTGACCTTCGGTCGAACTCACATGCAGCATATTGTTCATTTGGCAATATTTTTCAGATGTGACTTCCTTATTATTTTGTCTGACGAAGTCTGATGAGCTTTCATGCAAAGGGAGTCCCGTGTCAGGAACATCCCCTTGCACAAGAAGCACTGCTAACCTAAAACCAGAACCTAAAACCGGAGCCTGAAACCGGAGCCTATAACCTTAAAGAGCCACCCGGCTTGTTTTACGCACCAAAATTGGATCTTATAACTTAATCCGGGTTTGTAATACGGAAATTCCTGAGAAATATCTTATGAGAGTCCCAGTGATCGTTGCCAAAGGCAGGGATGAACCATGCAAAATCAACTTCATTGGAACCGCCGTCCATAGTAAGGAACAAATTACCATCATCATCTCTGGCATTGATTTCTTTCTCATCGTCTTCTGAAAAGTAAAGAGTAATCCATTTATCAGGTTCAGATATAAAGGCCTCCTTTATAATAAACCAGCCTTTTTTATCGGCCGATTCCTTATATTTTGCCAGGTTGCCCAGCCGGAACTGGACTTTTACACCTTTGCCCTCAACACTCAAATCTTCAAATGATTTCGGGCTCGACGCATCTGTCTGATAATACAGGTCAATGGCAATAACTCTCTGTTCTGCTTTTGCCATATCCAGCTGGTGAGGAGAAGGCTGATTCATTCCTTCGCCATACCACCCGAATACAGGCATCATATAACCGCCCCACGCGGTTCCTCCATCCTCTTCGCGGATTGAAAGCCTGGTCATCATCAGTCCGGTTCCCCCTCCGGGAAGGTTAGCCTCAAAATCCCAGTTATCGTCGGCATAACCGCCGCGACAGGTTACATACATCGAGGAAGATGAACTGCCTCCATGATAGGTAGCGCCAGGTACCGGGTTTATGGCTTCTCCTTCCCACCAGTCGCCCCATTTGGCTTCATTCGCGACTAACTGGCTGAAATCCGCGAGGATATAATCAGGCATTATGTAACTGATCTGGGTAATGGCTTCTTTGACAGTTCCTCCCCGGTCAATTACGGAAAAAGTCATCTGCATGTCAGCATCAGCATCTTCGGGCCAGGTGAAAACATGAACGAATGCATCTTCGAACGTGCCTTTTTCATAGGTTTTAATTGCCTGATTGTTAAGATTGACAGTTTGCAGGTCTCCCGCAACGGTTATGTTATACTCAATTGTTTCTCCCGGAAGGGAAATCTCTGTGAGTATTGGGTCTACTGAGATAAAAAGATCAGGTGCAGGATCGTCACTGCTGCATGCAGTCATAAATACGCAAGGCATCGCCATAACTGCCAGTAAAATGATCAGATTTCTTTTCATGATGAATTTGTTTTAGTTGGTTTATAAAGAAATTAATTAGTAACCTGTATTTTGTATTATAAGGCCTTTGGTTTCATCTATTACATATTGCGGAATCGGAAGAAAAAGACGCCCGGCTGTTACATTGTTTTTGCCCTGGGCCCGGAGAACAGAAAGTGCCTTCTCAGGTCTTCTCAGAAGGTCAAACCAGCGTTGTCCTTCAAACGCCAGTTCAAGCCGTCTTTCATGATATACCTTATCGAGAAACTGATTGTAGGTAAGGCCTGAGTAATCATACTCAGAGGCATCGTAAACGGGTTTAGCGAAGGCACGTCTTCTGACCCTGTTCAGGTATTCATAGGCATTATCGGTCGGCCCCCGGTTTATTTCATTCTCTGCCTCGGCAAACATCAGGTAAATATCCGCAAGCCTTAATATGTAATAGTTGTCATCTGCTTCGCCATTGTCATTATCTTCAAAATCAGTGTACTTGTTGACATTATAGGGTGATAATTCATAGTCCACCGGCAGCCCTTTGTTACTTGCAGAACTGTAATAATCCAGTATGGTGACATCCTGCCTGGTATCTCCGGACTGAAATGCTTCTACTATACCTGTTCCCCGGGGTACGTTGTAGATATCTCCCCGAGGGTCGTTGGATGTTGTGGGTATACCCATTCCATACCCATCCTGGGAATATGCCCCTTCCTTGCCCAGGTAGCCGATTCCCCTGAACCTTGGCATATAAAAAGTATTATGATAGCTGCCCACACCATTCCGCTGAGGTATATATTCCCCAACACCATAGCCCTCCCACACATAGAAATATTGGCCCGACATGTAGTTGATCTCAAAAAGAGATTCCTTTCCAAACTCGTTTTCTCTGGTAAACAGGTCGGCAAAGCTCTCTTCCAGGCTGAACCGGGCATTGTTGATTATTTCCAATGCAAGGTCGCGGGATTTATTATAGTAAATCCGGTCCTTTTCACCCAGGGTAAGGAATACCTTCGCCAGAAGACCTTTTGCCGCCCAGCGGTCCGCCCTGGCAATGTTCTGAATATTGTAGGAGTCAGGCAGGTTTTGAACGGCGAATTCCAGATCCGGAATTATGCATTTTTCATATACTTCCATGACATCTGTGCGCGGTACCTGTGCATCGGCAGGATCAGTCACTTCATTTAATATAAGCGGTACATCTCCAAAAAGCCTTACCAGGTTGAAATAGTACAATGCCCTCAGGAATCTGCATTCAGCCTCTATTTGCGTAATAAACTCTTCAGGCAAACCTGAAATCTTCCCCCTGTCAATAGTTGTATTTGCCCTTGCAATCCCGATATAACTTACCGAGAAAACGTTTATTGAGGTGTAATTGTCAGGGGTAAGTGTAAACTCATTTATGTCGTTGCCAATAAGGGCATTATATTTAGTATCATCCCCGGGATTGGCATCGTCTGATGCAATCTCAAGGTACCTGTACAAATAACCATTGTAGTAGTCGCTCCTAACCAGTATATTGTAAACCCCGGCAAGTGCGAGGTTAAAGTCAGTTTCAGTTTTGTAAAAGGAATCCAGCGTAACCATCTCCGGATTTTCCCGATCCAGAAAATCTTTGCTGCACGATACAATTATCAGGATCAGCAGGAATGAGAGGATCTTTTTGAAGTTGGTCATAACAGGCAGGTTTAAAAAGATATGTTTATTGAAAACAATACCGACCTTGCAGACGGATAAGCACTTAGATCATATCCGTGAAAATAGGCGGACTGTGCATTTGAACTTACTTCCGGGTCAAATCCTGAATACCCGGTGAAGGTCAAAAGGTTTTGTCCTGTAAGGCTTAACCTGCAGGATCCGATATTAAGCCTTTCCGTCATATCCCCGGTCAGGTTGTATGAAAGGGTGATATTTCTTAACCGTATATATGAACCGTCTTCAATCCACCGGTCTGACCAGAGCCGCCAGTTCTGATTCGGATCGGTCTTTGTAGCCCTGGGGGTTTTCCCGTCACCCGCAATGTCCTCTGAGATCCACCTGTTCAAAGTTGCCGATGTCTGGTTGCGGTCACCATGCATTCCTTCCAGGTAATAGCGGGTAATATTAAATACATCATTTCCCGCCTGTGCATAGATAAAGGCGCTCAGCTCAAATTGCATGTAGCTTAACCGGTTGCTGACCCCGATTGTGTAACCAGGCATTGCATTTCCTATTATAGTGCGGTCGTCAGGAGTTATTGCACCATCTCCATTCACGTCAACGTAACGGATATCGCCGGGTTGGGCATAAGGTTGAATCGGCTGGCCATTTTCATTTACGTGCGCATCAACTTCCTGCTGATTAATAAATACACCATCGGTCTTATACCCGTAAAAATTGCCCAGCGGGCTCCCGTTTAAAATAAATGTCTGACCGAGTCTTCCATTTGCTGAGCTTTCAAGTATATATCCATTATCACCCCCCGGAAAAGAAATTATTGAGTTTTTGTTTGCCGAAAAGTTGAGATCAGCCAGCCATCTGAAATTAATTCCTGACAAGATCCTTCCGCTGAGCAATGCTTCGAAGCCTTTATTTTCTATGGTGCCTGCGTTTTCCCAGTAGGATTCTGAAAACCCTGCTAAAATTGGAGGCCTCAGATATACCAGAACGCCGGTCGTTACTTTCCGGTAATAATCCAGGCTTAATTCAAAACGGTTGTTCAAAACAGAAATGTCCGCACCGATGTTACCTTGCGTGGTTTCCTCCCAGCCAAGGGATTCATTGGGTATGGTGCGGGGCCACGTACCCATCAGGGGAGTGTCGGGCGAAAACGCATATGCCATTTCAGGTGTGGCAGGCTGAGACAGAAATGCGTAATTTCCGATTTCCTGGTTTCCTGAAATACCATATGAGTACCTCACCATTAAATTGCTCAGCCATTGATAATTGCTGACAAAGGACTCATCCGATATGCGCCATCCGAGTGAAAAGGCCGGGAATATGCCAAAACGGTTATTCCGGCCGAATCGCGAAGATCCGTCCCTCCGTAGAGTGAAGCTTGCAAGATATTTTTCCCTGAAATTATAATTCACCCTCCCGAAAGCGGATATTAAAGCATATTCACTATAAGATCCGCTGGTTGTGCCGTCAATATCCCGTGCGTTCTGGAATGTGGTATTTTCAAGGTTGCTGAAACCTCTTTTCAGCAGGTAGTTCCATTCGCGACGAAATTCCTGGGCGCTGTAACCTGCCAGTAATTCAATGCTATGGTTGGCAGCCAGCAAGGTATTGTAGTTTAGTGTATTCTCAATAAGCCACATATTTTCAGTATTGTTCAACCGGCTTCTGCTGGTAACTGCCAGGTCAAAACCCTCCCGGTTGTAGGCAGGAGCAAACAGGTTCCCCTCGTTATCTATATAATCGAATCCGAGATTTATTTTATAAACAAGGTTGTTTAATATTGAAACTTCGGTGAATACGTTACCTATCACCCTGTTGCTGATTGTATTCATTTCATTGAATTCAACAGGGATAAGCGGATTTCTCAGCGCGGCGAAATATCCGGGCACGCCAACAGTCAGTGATCCGTCATCTCTTCTTGGGTTCACAACCGGCAGATAACTCAGGGCGGGACCAATTATTGCCCCCGTTGCCTCAGCTCCATCGGTGGGGACAAGATTGCTGTTATTCCTTGTTATGGCAACGGATGAACCAAAGGCTATGCGCGGACTAATGGAATAATTGGTATTAAATCTCATGGAGTAGCGCCTGAAGTCCGAGCCCCGCACAATGCCCTCCTGATCATAGTAACCGGCCATAAACGCGTAGTTGCCCCTTTCACTGCCGCTCGTTACCGAAAGCTGATAATTCTGGATGGGAGCATTTTGTAACAGGAGACCCTGCCAGTCAGTACCGCTTCCCATTCTTTGTTCTATTGCCCCTGGATCAATGAAGGGCGGGATTTCATTGAAATATGCGTCATTGCCGAGATAAACCCTCAACCCTGAGTTAAGGGCAGCCTCACGTGATAATTCTGTAAATTGCCTTGCATTCAGCAGGTCATACCTGTTTGAAATTTGCTGCATGCCGAGATATGTCTCGAAAGTGACACGGGTTTCGCCTGCTTTCCCCCTTCTGGTCTGTATAATAACTACACCGTTTGCGCCTCTTGATCCGTAAATTGAAGTTGCTGAGGCATCTTTCAGGACAGTTATGCTTTCAATATCCGATGGGTTGAGTGATGCAAGGATATTTTGAGGTTGACCGCCGCCGCTGGGACTAATTACTGCACTAAGGGTATTGTCATTATATAAGGGTATCCCGTCAATGACGTAAAGAGGTTCATTGCTCGTTCCGCTTGTGGCTCCCCTTACCCTTACAGTTACAGAACCACCCGGGGCAGAAGAATTCTGCGATATAACCACCCCCGAGAGCCTCCCTTGCATGGTCTGGTCAAGGCTTGTGACTGCCATCTCCCTGATATCGTCAGCACGCATATGTGCCACTGAACCGGTGATGTTCCTTTCCTT
The DNA here is from genome assembly GCA_007119075.1 of Bacteroidales bacterium. Classification (GTDB taxonomy): domain Bacteria; phylum Bacteroidota; class Bacteroidia; order Bacteroidales; family PUMT01; genus PXAP01. The sequence continues at coordinate 14,118 of SKQJ01000191.1, forward strand.
TTGAGTGCCGTAACCTATAACGACTATTTCCTGAAGCTCCTCGAATCGTGGGATAAGATAGATATCTAAATTGCTGCCGGCCACTGCAATAATCTCTTCGGTGACATAGCCGATAAAACTGGCCTGTATCGTTACCTTTTCCTCAGTTATGGCTAACCTGAAATTGCCATCAATATCAGTTACAGTCCCTTCTAATGACCCTTTTATTATTATATTGACACCAACCAGGCTTTCTCCGGTCTCACCATCATAAACCGTGCCTGATATATGTTTGTCCTGCAGATGGTTAAGGTCTGTTGCAGCTGCTTTGCTGATTAGCAGTGTAAGGCCACACAGTACGGTCAAAATCAGACAGATTTTTTTAAGCTTCAGAGTCCTGCAAAACATAGGTCATTGTTTTAGGAGTTTAAATCGAATTTAAATCCACTGTAAAATTAGGGCGGTCTTTCTCCGGATGTTTTTCCCGGCGTCCGTAATTTTGCTCCCGGAGTCCGGTTTCATAATCCTGATAAGCCAAGGATCTTCCCGGCGGATATATGATATCCACCTTTCTTACCTTTTTTTCCAGTACATTAATAGCTGATCCAGAACCGGCCGTACTCTAAAATTTCGTACTTTTACCCATAGTTGCAGAGCACGGCGGCGATGATTGGAAACCGTCTCTACATAACCATCGGGGCAGCACACGGCGGGCGAA
>SKQJ01000145.1 GCA_007119075.1 Bacteroidales bacterium
TGTTTGTAACCTGCCCTTTTTACGGCCGATTTTTTGAAAAAGCGATTGTAGGTTTTTCTTTCCATTTCATGCCATTCAGCGGAAGTCATGGACATAAGACCGGGATCGGGCTCAAACAATGGTTCGTTATGGGGTTTGGCTTTCCTGTTCCAGGGACAAACGTCCTGGCAGATATCGCACCCGAAAACCCTGTTATTCATCTGGTCCCGCATGCCGGCCGGCAGATCGTCCCGGTATTCAATGGTTAGATATGATATGCATTTGCGGGCATCAAGCTCCCGTGGGGCCACTATCGCTCCGGTAGGACAGGCATCTATGCAGCGCCGGCATGACCCGCAATAGTCCCTGATGGGGTTATCGGCCGGAAGCTCGATATCAAGGATCAGTTCTCCAATGAAATAGAAAGAACCGCTGCCCCTGACCAGCAGGCATGTATTTTTCCCGATCCATCCCAACCCTGACCGGGCTGCCCATGCACGGTCAAGCACCGGGGCGGAATCTACGAAAGCCCGTCCGCCGGTTTCACCGACCGATTGGTTAATATATTCATGCAGCTCTCTTAGCTTCTCCTTTATGACAAAATGATAATCCTTTCCATAGGCATATTTTGAGAGCATGGGGGCTTCATCATCTTTCTGGCTTGCCCGGGGAAAATAATTGTACAATACCGAAATGACGCTTTTTGCCCCTTCAACAAGCCTGCGGGGATCGACCCTCTTGTCAAAATGGTTTTCCATATAATGCATGGTCCCGTGCATTCCGGCACTTAGCCATTCCTCAAGCCTTCGTGCCTCATCCCCCAGGTATTCCGCTTTGGAAATGCCACATGCTGCAAAACCAAGGTCTTCTGCCTTTTCTTTTATCAGTGAAGCATATTTTGTCCCTTCAGTCATCACCCGATCACGTATGGTTGCATTGTCGATACATTTTTTCTTTCCCACAAAGATAACTCAATTTAATATCAGCCTGGAAACCAACCCTGGCAGGGAGGATTTTGGTTAGGCAGTCCGTACCGTGTTAGCTAAGGAGTGATAAATTCACACAAGTGTGTAATATTTGCCACACCCAATCTTTCCTTGAAAATCGTAAACGCCATAGATACAAAGGGTTTGTGTTTTATGGCATAATTCTGATTGTACATTTTATGCCGGCAAACCGGCACTGGAAACAATCTTTAAATAAAATGTACTGTTATGAGCAAATGCGGCGAACATACCTATGATAATATAACCCGGCCCAAGATTGACGAGATCCTGGCAAAGCTTCAGGCTAACGGTGCTACGATCAACGGAGGCAACCCATGGCATGTCGATGTAAACAAACATAACATCAAGCTGCAGGGAACCTGGGATGAGGAGAATTCCAGTCTTTCAATAATAGTGACCGAAAAAAATTTTATTGTTCCCTGTTCCAGGATCTGGAGCACAATAGACCCCCTTGTGGAACATATTTCATCCCAACCGGACTGACCGGCTCCCATTTCGGTATTCCATTACTCCCAACCAATCACCTGCGGCCGGAATAATTCCAGGCTGTGACCGCCTGATTGACGGCAGGGAGGTGGTGAGCCGCCTTTAGAAAGATTCTTATTAATTTTTTTTGTGTTATAAAATCATGATATAGTTTACCGCGTTTATTATTTTTACTGAATAATCGCCGGCAGCTATACAGATGCGGCCGTGACCCGGCCTTTACTGAACAAAGCAGCCTGCCATCACAAACTTTTGTTTCTCCGAACCAGGTTAGGTTGAACTGAATTGCCCCAATACAGAAAAGAATGAGAGAAAAAAGCGAATTATATCTGGCCGTTCTTATCGATGCCGATAATATACCCTATTCGAATATTAAGGGAATGCTCGATGAAATTGCAAAATTCGGCATACCTACTATCAAACGAATTTACGGTGACTGGACCAAGCAGACTGTTTCCGGCTGGAAGCCCGCGCTCCTGGAACATGCCATCACGCCGGTTCAGCAGTACAGTTATACTACCGGAAAAAATGCGACCGATTCGGCCATGATAATTGATGCCATGGACATCCTGCACAACAGAAGCGTTGATGGCTTCTGTATCGTATCGAGCGACAGCGATTTTACGCGTCTTGCAACCAGGCTCAGGGAATCGGGCATGCTGGTGATAGGCATTGGTCAGAAGAAAACCCCCCGCCCGTTTATCGTTTCCTGCGATAAGTTCATTTATATTGAAATAATCGGGGCAGCACAAGAACCAAAGAAGGCAGCAAGAACAAAAGCCCCTGCAGAGCCTGAAAGCAAGGTTGATTTAATCGATAAAAAATCAATTGAATTATTGAAAAGCTCAATAGAGGATCTGGCAGATGACGATGGCTGGGCCTCGCTGGCTGCGGTCGGTGGACTGATAAATAAGAAGAAACCCGATTTTGATCCCAGGAACTATGGTTTTCAGAAACTCTCGCTCCTGGTGAAATCACTGAAAAATGATTTCCAGGTTGATGAAAAACAGGTTGAAAATACCCACATTAAACATATTTATGTGAGGATCAAAAAAAATAACCAGGGCTGATATCAACCAGCAACAAATTACCTCAAGATTCCACATCACTGCACCATCCAGGCACCGCTGCCGGAAACATATATAAAACCACTATTAAACATTAAACCATTATTGATCATGGAAGAGAAAAAGAAAAAACTAACAACCGCCTCCGGGATACCCTATGCAAAAAACGAAGATAGTATGACCGTGGGCCCTCGTGGGCCGGTTTTGCTTCAGGATTACGTGCTGCATGAAAAAATGGCCCACTTCAACAGGGAAAGGATTCCTGAAAGAGTGGTCCATGCCAAAGGAACGGGTGCCTTCGGCACATTTAAGGTCACTCATGATATTACCAGATTTACCCGTGCGGGGCTGTTCAGCAAAATCGGCAATGAATGCCCCGTTTTTCTCCGGTTCTCCACCGTGGGAGGCGAAAAAGGAAGCGCTGACACCGAAAGGGATCCCAGGGGCTTCGCACTGAAATTCTATACACAGGAGGGCAACTGGGATCTGGTTGGCAACAACACGCCGGTATTTTTTATCAAAGACCCCAAGAAATTCGGCGATTTTATCCACACCCAGAAACGCAACCCCAAAACCAACCTTAAGGATGCCAATATGTTCTGGGATTTTTTCAGCCTTAACCCGGAAACGATGCACCAGGTGATGATACTGTTCAGCGACAGGGGCACTCCCTACAGCTATCGTCATATGCACGGTTTCGGCAGCCACACTTTCAGCATGATCAATTCACAGAACGAAAGGGTATGGGTCAAATTTCACGTTAAGACTAACCAGGGAATCAAAAATTTCACCGGTCCAGAGGCAGACCAGATGAAGGGCAAGGATCCGGACTGGGCCCAGGGTGACCTGGTAAGGGCAATAGAATCGGGAGAGTTCCCTTCCTGGACATTCAATATTCAGGTAATGACCGCAGCACAGGCAGATAATTTCAGATGGAACCCGTTTGACCTGACCAAAGTTTGGCCACATGGGGATTTCCCCCTGATTGAAGTGGGGCAGCTGGAGCTGAACAAAATACCTGAAAATTATTTCCGCGATGTGGAACAGGCTGCTTTTGCACCCGCCCATGTCGTGGATGGCATTGGCTACTCATTTGACAAAATGCTGCAGGGAAGATTGCTGTCATACCCCGATGCCCACCGTCACCGTCTGGGACCTAATTATGAACAGATACCGGTAAACCGCGCCCGGTGCCCCGTGCATAATTACCAGCGCGACGGTTTTATGAGGGTTGATGAAAACGGAAGTGATTCTCCGAACTATTTCCCCAACAGCTTTGATAATACTCAGATTGACCACAGTTACCGTGAGCCTGCCATGGAGCTTGATTCGAGCAGAGCGGACTGGTACGACCGGAACGAAAATGATGATGATCACTTCACCCAGCCCGGGAACCTTTTCAGAAAGATAATGACCGACCAGGAAAGGGAAAATACCATCAGCAATTTCATAAGTCACATGAGCGGAATCAACGGGCCAAAAAGGGATGAGATCATAGGACGCCAGCTCGGTCATTTCTTCAAGGCAGACAAAGAGCTTGCGATCAGGGTGGCAAAAGGCCTTGACTTTGATTTTCAACCCTGAAAAGCCTTATCTTCAGGCTATGGCATTTAAAATTAACTACAGAATATCAAAGGGGACGCTGTTATAGAGTGTCCCCTTTCTATTTTGCCCGCATATTTCTGCGGAAACCTTGTCAGTTCTCACTGAAGCGGCAGGGAACCTAGTTTGCCGGAATCAACAGAAACAGGCTGCCCGTCAACCTGATGCACATGTACATCCATCTGTGGAAA
>SKQJ01000378.1 GCA_007119075.1 Bacteroidales bacterium
GCCCCCAGAAGGATCGCCAGAACAAGGATCATATAGCCCACTATGTTGCGAACCAGATCCATGGTGATCTTTTTCAGAAGCATGCGCCCGGTCAGTGACCCCGCAAACGCAGCAATAATGGCGGTCAGCAGAAGAATCAGGGAACTTCTGTCGATAACGGTCAAATATTCAGACAGAAATGAGGATCCGTATACGGCCAATCTTGAAACATCAATAAGTGTCGATGCGGCGATGCCGGTAGCAACAAAACCTTCCTTTCCCAGGCCTGCCCTGAGAAGGAACATTGATCTCAAAGCACCCTGGTGACCGGAAAGACCGCCGAAAAAACCGGCCAGGGCTCCTCCGATTGAGAGATGTTTGTTTTTCATAACGGAATTCCTTTTCGGCCCGGGGTTCAGTTCCAGCAGGGCAAATACCATCAGCAACACCGATATGACAAGTCTCAGCAGGGTAACCTCATATTGATTTCCCGCCAGGGTATAGGAAAACAGGATGATCTCACGGCTTATGAGGTTAAGGACAATCGCCCCCAGGATTGCGGCTATAAAGGCAGGAAGAGCAAACAGGAGAAAAACCTTTTTGCTGACAGCTTTCCAGACCAGGGATAATTTGAAAAGATTATTTGCCAGGTGGACCATAGCCGTAAGCGCAATTGCAATTTCAACGGGAAAGAAAACCGCGAATACAGGCATCAGGATCGTTCCAAGTCCAAATCCGGAAAAGAAAGTAAGTGTGGCAACCCCGAATGCGACGATTGCGATAAGAAAAAATTCCATCCTGCTATACTATAAAACATACCCTGAATTTGACCATTCAGGCTCATCTCCTTTCAAAATTAATAAATCATTCTCTGATTGGCACCATTCCATTGCTGCAAAAGCAGCATGCAGTCAGGGATTAATCCAGGATCCTGGATTAATGAGACGGCTGTCGCTTCGCTGACCGGCATGCCTTTTTCCGGAGGGGGAGCTCACTTCAGCGTGGAATGCTGAATGATCCGGAAGTGAAAAAAACTGATGCCTTTAATTAAACTTAACCGGGTTGAAAATGTTAATATTGTGACAATTAATCACCGCATATGAAGAACTCCTCTGCCAAAACCCCGTCAGCGATGTACAAGATCTTTACCACGGGAGACGAAAAAACCACTCTTATTATCAGGATAATGGTCGGATGGGTATTCCTGTCCGAAGGCATTCAGAAATTCCTGTACCCGGCCCTCAGGGGCGCCGGAAGATTCGAAGGTATGGGGTTTCCCAATCCCGAATTCACCGCATCATTCGTGGGTGTATTTGAAATACTTTGCGGCATCGGTCTGCTTGCGGGACTTTTAACCAGACCGGCTGCGCTGGCTATGATGATAAATATGACCGTGGCCATTGTTGTCACAAAGATCCCCATTGCTTTTGCCGAAAGCTTCGGTCCCTTTGAATTGAGAGAGCTTCGCGTCTATGGCTTCTGGAGCATGGCCCACGAGATGCGGACCGACTTTGCCATGTGGCTGGGCAGCCTTTTCCTCCTGATAAAAGGAGGGGGAAGATGGTCGGCCGACAGGCGGATCAGGTTTTTTTAGTTTTTGGGTAATAATGTTGCAGCTGGCGGTCTGATTTTTTGCGTTTTTTTAGGTAACTTTAATTAAATCCCCAAAAAACCGGAAAAATGAAAACACCCAGTTTTTTTAATCGCCTCAAAGGTCAGACAGCGCTTGTCACGGGAGCCAATTCCGGCATTGGCAGGGCAATTGCAATCAACCTGGCCAGGGAAGGGGCGAATGTTGTTATAAACTACATTTCCAATGAGGAGGAGACCCGTAAAATCATTGATGGGATCGAAAAATCCGGGGGCAAAGCCATCGGATTTAAAGCAGATGTGAGCCGCCAGGAGGAAGTCAGGGACATGTTCCGCAAAGCGATCGAAACTTTCGGGACCATCCATATCCTGGTAAACAATGCAGGCATCCAGATGGATGCCCCCACCGATGAAATGACCCTGGAGGAATGGCAGAAAGTGATCGATGTAAACCTTACCGGCGCCTTTTTGTGTTCGCGCGAAGCGATACGGGAATTCAAAAAACGAGGGCTTGACGAGCAGGTTTCGGTTTCGGCCGGAAAGATCATCTGCATAAGCTCCGTCCATGAGATAATCCCCTGGGCGGGCCGGGCAAATTATGCCGCTTCCAAAGGAGGAATGATGCTGCTCATGAAGTCGATGGCCCAGGAGCTGGCCCCGCACAAGATACGTGTAAACAGCATTGCCCCGGGTGCAACCAGGACCGACATAAATAAGGAATACTGGTCGGATCCCGAAAAAGAAAAGGAGATGCTGGAGAAGATCCCATACAACAGGCTGGGAGAAACGGAGGATATTGCCCGTGCGGCGGTATGGCTGACATCAGATGAATCGGAATACGTGACCGGCACGACCCTGTTTGTCGACGGGGGAATGACTCTCTATCCCGGTTTTGCCGAAGGATGATTGCATTGGTCTGATCTGCCATGGTGATCCGGGTCGGCAGTGGATCACTATTTATCCCGTTTTCTTCTTTTCTTTCGCCACCAGATCCAGAAACCGGTTATGAGAACGATCAGGGCGGAAATCCCCGTAAGGGGTACATACAGTATATAGAAATTCCCGACCAGCGGGAAAAATATCCTTCCGGTGTGGACCTCCAGGGCCAGGTTCCATAATGAAATCGGGCTGTTTTCAATGATCTCCCCGGTCATCGGAACAAAGCCCCGGTCCGGATGCTCATAGCCGTCAGGATTCAGCCCGGCACTCATTGCCGTGAATTCAATGGATGGGGGCATGGCAACAGCACCTCTTAGATAATCGAACAGCACCTCCCGGTTTCCGAATTCAAGCCGGCCGCTGACGGGAAAGTTCCCAAAGGGCGATGCCCTTCCTGAATTTATTATCGGGTGACCGGTCAGATGGTCTTTGATAATTGTCCTTCCGGGGACATGACCAGGCATCCACCGGTATATTCCCGAGAATGAACCGACAAGGTATTCGCCGGTTCCGGACTTCTCGAAAACGTTGACGCCCATGACGCTCACCGGGGGTGCGGCGTGAAAAGGATGCAGATTTCCTGTCAGCTCCGATCCGGCATAATAGATCCCTTCGGAGGTGGAAAAAATAAAAATATCACTCTCTTCGTCCCAGATTATGTCACGAAGCTTGTCGAACCATGGGTTAGGGCTGTCGAGCCAGGAATATTTGATCACGGGTACCCTGATGCCGGCAATTGGAATGAGAAAGGGTGGCCTGAGGAATATTCCGGTAAGCGCTATAACAATAAGGAAAAAAGCGGTCAGGTAACCGAGGGTGTTATGCCATCGGGTGAAGAATTTGTTTGTCCTTTTTAATCCCAGTCTTTTCCGGTCCCCGGAAATTTTTTTCAGGAGCCCGGGAGTGAAATAATGGATCAGTCCGCTGACAATTAAAAATATCAGCGCCAGCGCCATCAGATCGACCACTATTTTCCCGGCAAAACCGTATATTTTGCCACTGTGTATCAGCCAGAGAGTACGGAACAGGGTCACATCATTTTTTGTATCCGGGGCAGGAGGGAGGTCGGCTTTTGCATATCGGGGAGTTTCTGTATCGGACGAAACAAGTAGCTCTGAACGGGTCATCACAAGGATGCTGTCGCCTTTCTGCGCCAGGCCAACCACCCTGTTTTCGCTGACCGGAAGCTGTGTCCTATTCCAGGTTCCGGTTTCGCGGTCAAGTTTATACAGTCCTGACTGTGCCCCCGCGTATATATGGCCGTTTCCGGTCTGCAGCATTGCGAATATCTTTTTATTGTCGATGCCACGGGGAAATCCGGATGAAAAATCCTTAAAATCGTCATACCTGTCATTTGTCAGCCAGATCCCGATATTCCCGTAAACAAAAACACTGTCATCCGACACCCTTAATGCCGATTTAACCGCACCAAGATTCCAGTTGTCATACCGGTAATCTGCGGGAAGCCATTTGCGCGGAACATCCACATGGGAAAACAGATCCCTGTGGTTAAGCACGATTCCTGAAAATGCAAAAAGCAAAAGGAAAAACGAAACGATCAGGGCAAACCATTTATGATATTTTTTGATCGATTGCAGAGGACTTCGCGATCTCTTCCGGTTGGATCGATCTTTGGTCGATTCTGAGGGCTTTATCCTGCTTCCCATTTTTAGCTTGTTGTTATTTTATCAGCCGATTGCTGATTCGGATTTCATGGATCCCTCCTCCGGAACTACCCTCCTGATCCTTTCCCGCAAGCAATTCTCCGGATCCCTTTTCAGGATGCTGAGAAATTCTTTCAGGCTGGTTTATTAAGCGATCGCATGAAATTAAGTAAACAGGTAACTAAATGCAAGAATAAAAAATTATTCGCAAATATTTCAATTTTTTTAGGAAAAATTGTATAGCCTGATGCGGTTAAACGTGATAATATGCTAAAGTCGGATTACCGGTCAGCGTTTCGTTTAACGGCTGAAGAATGCGCAGGAATGCCGCCAGTCCGCTCTTTGCCGGCCGGGCGTGCATTGGCCGGAAAATAGCGGGAAGGGACAGAGTGCAGTTGCCCGCTTCGCGGGAAGAGAGAAGGTTAAAGATGGATGTCATCAAGTCTGCGAAGAACCTGTCAGTTTAATCCAGCCAGTATCCTTCGCGGGAAAGCAGATGGTCAAGGTTTGCCACGCCCAGCACCACAATGGCGGTCACTATGGAGGTATGCTCCTGGTATTCGGGAATGCTCATATTGTAAAGATCACGTTCGGTATGCCAGATCTCTCCATACTGAAAATCATAGCCCATGGGATCCGTAAGCCCGAAAGTTATGATCGGAACGCCCTTTACCGCAAAAGAGCCGCTGTCGGTCCTGCTTGCCACGGAAGGTATTCTTGAGGGAGAATGTTCCCTGAGCTCAAACGGAAAATCGGGGTTTATGCCGTTAAGGGGGGCGGTGATCCTTTCAAAATCCTCCCGCATGGCAGGCGTGACCCTCAGGTAGCTTGCCACCAGCGGACCGCTGTCACGGTTGAACATATTGCTTATCCTGTCAAGTTTGCCGGCATTCTGCTCCACCCAGTGTTTTGAACCCAGAAGGCCGAATTCCTCGGCCGCCCAGAGACACACCAGGATGGTCCGACGGGGTTTGCCTCCTGCTTCCATAATGAGCCGGGCAGCCTCCATTGAGGGCGAAACCCCTGATCCGTTGTCGACTCCCCCGGTGGCAACATCAAATGCATCCAGGTGCCCTCCCATTATCACGTACTCATCGGGGAATTCGGTGCCGGGAATGACACCAATCACATTATGATATTTTACCGGTCCGGGCTTGAAATGGTTCCTTATATCGAATTCCAGCTGGAAGTATCTTCGTTCCCTGACCATCTGCTCTATCCTGGCGAATTGATGCTCGTTGAGCTTGATATCGGGAATGGAGGGAAGGTTATCAAATGTCATGCTGTCAAGATTGCGCCTGTCGTACAGGGCTCTTATCGGCACGGGGGCTCTCTGGATTATGCCCAGGATGCCGGCCTCCACCATCTCCCTGTAAAAAAGTGCCGGCTCATCTTCAAGGGGCAGCAGGTCCTGCCACTCATTTGCCGGCCTGCTTCTGTTTGCCCTTCTTATCTCATTGTTTTTGGAAGCAATCTCCTCATTCCTTTCAATAAGGCGCAGGCGCCGCTGGTCGGCGTGACCGGAAATATCAACGGGCCATCCGTCGTTGGTGCCGGTAATAAGAACCCAGGCACCGTTGAGTTTGCCTTTCATTCTTTCAAACTGCTCCCTTGTTTTGGGTTCCAGCACGACATGGCCCCGCTGGACACCTTTGGTGCCTGAGGTGTAGGAGGGAGTTGCAAAGTGGAGGACCATCCCTTCTTCGCTCAGCATCCGCCCGAACCACGGGCCCCTGTTAAATCCAACCGGTACTTCCCCGGCCTCATCCATTATGACTTCCATTCCCCACTCCCTGAACTGACGGGCCGCCCATTCGGCGGCATTGGCATAGGCATCGGAACCAACGAGCCGGCCGCCTATCCGGTTGGTCAGCACGTCAAGGTGGTGCATGGTCCGGTTATCGGTTTTTCCCATCTCGATTATTCTCTCAACAACGGGGTCGGTCTCTGTGGCAAAGGAGATGGCATTATTGCCGTACAGAAGTATGATGCAAAGAAAAACGGTGAATTTTATCATGGGTGCAAAATAGATTAGCGACGTTTTATTTATTGAACCTGTGCTGCTGACGGTTAATGTTACCGGTCCTGCGGGTTCGGAAATCATATTTAAAAGATGCCAAAAATAACAGGATTATGCCGGGAAACAAAATCCCGGCTGATCCGGCTGAGCAGGTTAATCGGATTGTCCAGGCTGATCCGGCTGAACCGTCTGACCCGGTTGCCCGGCGACCCGCTTGATCCGTCAATTATGCGGCATCTACCCGTCAATTATTTTACCCTGCAAATGGATCCGGTCCTGAAGCATTTCAGGCTGTTTCCTGATAACGTAACAATTGTCAAAACATTTTCTGACCTGTGGCAATAACGGACCCGGCCCTGCAGCTTCAGTGGCTGATATTTTCCATAATCTCCCGTGTCTGCCGCTTGCCGAGGAAATTCCCCATTTTTGTTATAAATTTATAAAATGGAACGGTTCAGGGAATATTTTGACAGGATATTTGATGTTGAATTGCTGGAGACCGGCCGGCTTCGCCCATATCTCAGACCGGGATCAGCCTTCCGTGTTCTCCCCGCCCATTCTGTCAAAGGAAGCCTCCATCATAAGGAAGAAGGCCTGACCCTCGCTCGATCTTCCGGGTCTTGCATAGGAGGGGGGACCCGGTACGCCGGTAACGTAGCCGAAGCGGTCTACCTGGCGGTGGACAGCCTCGCGGATATTGGCGGCCGTTTCAAGATAATCCCGGTCCAGCCACCCGGCCCGGGCCCCCTTGAAAACAGAATCGGCCACTCTCATCGCCAGACTGGTTTCCACGAAAGTGGATGGATCATTGATTATATTGTGAAAAAGGTAATCTTCCCTTAGATGATTCAGGCATCCTTCAAGGTGGTCCCGTGCATATTTTTTCAGATTCTCCCTTTCCCGGTCCATTGTGTCCGGAAGATAATTTATAAGGCTGGTCATGCCGGCAATTGCATGGGCATTTGCAAGGCCCCAGGGATCGGGATGGGTTATCTCCCCTGTTTCTGCGTTCCATCGGTAGGCAAACAAGGCTTCCTCTTCTATCCATAACCTTTCGATTATTCCCATGGCCTGCCTGTATGCTTCTTCCGGGTATCCGGCAAAGGCCAGGAAAGGAGGGGCCATGTATATAGAGTCGGCCCAGAGCTCGGGACCGTGGTAGGAGTGGTGTACGAAGCCCTGGTCTGTCCGGGGAGCGTCTTCAAAAAGATAATCGATCATCCTGTCGGCAGCCTCTCTCATTTCCTGATCATCCAGGATCTCTGCCGTACGCAGAACAGCTTCAAGGGGCGTGGCGGAATCATTTATGCCGTTTGCTGTGCCGAGGACTGCCAGCCGGCCGTCACCGCCCTGGCGGATGACTGCCTCCGTGGCCATCAGGATCATCATCTCCTCATCGCCGGCCTCCACGAATGCCTGGCTTGCAATACCGTGTTCCCAGTTCTGCTTTTGCATTGAGAGCATTGCCATTTTGACTTTTCTTCTGACCGGGGTGTAAAACTGACCGGGCTCACCCGGCGCCCTGTTGCAGGAGGAAAAAAGGGATGGAAACAAAAGGGCGCCGCCCAGCAGGCCCGATTTCATTAAAAAGCTTCTTCTGATCATATTATTTAGTTTTAGCGCAAAAAAGCTCTGCGGAATGTTTGCCTGCCGTAAGATACCCGTTGCAGTCTTTTTGCCTTGTCAGCGAACTCATTCTATCCATCGCAACAGGCTTTTTTCGGGATCAGGACCGGTTTCAAATATCAGCAGGCCTCTTTCGTATTCCTTATAGGCAGCACGGATTACTGAAAGATCCCTTTCAATGTGCCGGCCGCCGGGCTTTCCTGTCCCGTCGACCGGATTTGACAGCAAAAGCCTGCGGGGCGCAAGGGAGGCGGCGAGAAGGGGAAGGTCATAGTGCCTGAGCATGCCGGGCACCGCCCCGTGAATGAATCTGGGATCATAAAACCGGCTTGAAACAAGCGAGTTATAGGAGGTAAGAGGTTCCAGGAGCGCCACCCGCGAGATTTCCGGTTCGAATGCGGCAGCATGTAGAAGTTCGGCGGCCAACTCGCCCCGGGCCAGGGCCAGCACTTCCTTCATCCCAAAGTATCCGCCAAGAAGCCTGGTCAGCCTCACCACATCGGCAGCCCTGACTCCTGCAATGCTTCGGCCGGTGAGAACAGGGGTGAACCATACATTATAAGAAACATCACCGATATGGGAATCGCCCCGGAAATAGCCCGGGCCTGTCTCTCCGATCCCGATGAGATCGGGAATCAGAACGGTGAAGCCCTTGCGGGCAAGCCATTCTGCAATCCCTCCCGGGGAGGCTCCGGCCGACTTCCCGCCGGGATCAAGATATATGGCCGAACGGGGACCGGCATCCGGGGGCACCATAAGCAAAAACGGGATTACATAGCCGCCCTCTCCCTGTATAAAGTATTTTTCAATATTATATCCATCCCTTTCAATCCGCCCGGTGTAAACAGGAATACCGGGCTTTTGGGGATCCCTGTAACCCGATAGTCTTTTTGCCGATGAAATCATGCCATTCCAGTCAGACAGGTGACTAACCGGGAATTCCGCAAGTCTTTCCTGCAAATAGCTTGCATGACTGAGATTAAGGCTGAAAACCGTTTCGCCGTCATAAGATGTGGAAACCTGTCCGGTCGAAGCAACAATAAGCTCTTCCTGACCGGGAATCCTGACGTCAAGATCTTCATGGCTGCCGGGATTATCCAGATGATGCTGGAAAAAGGCATACATTGCCTCCCTGTTTTTTGCCGTGGAGGCGTGGCCTTCCAGATCCTCGGCCATGCCGATATTTTCAGATTTTCCATACGCCCCGTAAACGGACCGGACCTCCCGGAATGTTTCCCTTGCACCCTGGATGCTGAAAAAATCATTGATGGTGGAAATTATCATTGCGGGACGGGGCGCTCTCACCGCCAGCAGATCGGCGTGATCCAGGCCATGCATTATTGCATGGTACAGGTTCTGTTCTGCGTCCTGGGGACCGATCGATTGCAGCAGCCTTTTGAAGCTTGTTATATAAGCCTCGGGTGCGGCGGCATGTATCCTGTCATCGATCGCGGCTATATAAGATGCCTGCGTGCCGCCTCCTGAGCGCCCTGTGATGCCGATCCTGCCGGGATCGACCTCATCCCTGGTGAGAAGGTAATCGACCGCCCTGATGCCGTCCCAAACCATATACCCTGCCAGCGAGCTTCCTGCAATAAAAGCCTGCGCCCCGGGCCAGGAGTGTTCGGCTGTAGGTCCGCCGATCAGGGATCTGCCTTTCTGCGGATCAAAATATTCGAGCCGCTCGCCCTGTCCCACCGGATCAAATGCAAAAACAATGAACCCCTTTTTGACCAGGTTGATGATTTTATGCTGGTAGACCCTGCTTCGGTAACCTTCGGCCGTATGTCCGCTGCAATATATTATTGCGGGAAAACTTTTATTGTTGGTTGCTTCAGGCAAATACATCGAGGAAGTGACATAGAAACCGGGCCGTGATTCGAACACTATATGCTCGATTCTGTATTCTTCCTTATGGACTGTGCCCGTAATTGCCGCGTTCAAATCGCTCTTGTCAGGGAAAGGTCCCATGATTTCCATAAGTTTTTCCCTGATATCGGCCTGCCGGTCTTTCCAGCCCGAAAGTGAAATGATTTCCGATACCTCTTCCTTCCTTATATCAAGAAGCCGGTATGCATCCTCTGCCAGATGACGGTATAGAGAATTTGAGATATCGGAGTGGTGAAGCCATGTCATATTCCTTATTTGCAATACATCCGGTCTGTCCTGGGCATATGCGGCAGCAGGCAGCACACAAAGCACGGCACAAAATAGAATGATACGGTTGATGACCCGGGGGAACAACTGGCCGGGGATGCGTGGCTTGAAATCCATAATGGGCAGGTTTTTGGGGTGCCGGCCATAAAAATAGGGTTTTTTGATCAAACTTTTCCGGAAGGATAGGCGATCTTTATCACATCATTGAAATATTCGACAAAATGGGCGGTTACATCTTTTTTCAGATATCCCGGCAGGTCCTCAAAATCTTTCCTGTTTTCCGATGGAAATATCAGCTCGCCTACTTTCACCCTCCTGGCCGCGATGGTCTTCTCTTTAATGCCTCCTACCGGAAGCACCCTTCCGGTCAGGGTAAGCTCCCCGGTCATCCCAAGGCCCTTTTTGACAGGTTGGTTATTGGCAAGTGAGTAAAGGGCAAGAGCCATGGTCACGCCTGCCGAAGGGCCGTCTTTTGGTGTGGC
Source organism: Bacteroidales bacterium (assembly GCA_007119075.1). Classification (GTDB taxonomy): domain Bacteria; phylum Bacteroidota; class Bacteroidia; order Bacteroidales; family PUMT01; genus PXAP01. The sequence goes on from SKQJ01000378.1 coordinate 10,458, forward strand.
GCCGGCAGGCACATGCAGGTGAATGAAATTATTGTCAAAGAAATTGCTGTAGGTTTTATTATTGTTTCCGAGCGACCGTACGTACGAATAGGCAATATCGACCGATTCCTGCATGACTTTTCCAAGCTGTCCGGTTTGTTTGATACTGCCTGACTTGCTTTTTACTGCCGAGGCTTCGATATAGAGGGTTGCTCCGCCCATCGGAGTCCATGCAAGTCCCAGGGTAACGCCGGGGATAGGCTTCTTGTACAACTCTTCGGTTGTGAATACCGGATGGCCAATAAATTCGGACAGGTTCTTTACCGTTATGTTTATTTTGTCTGACCCTTTTTTTGTCTGTTCCAGGGTTACCTTTCGCATGATTTTTTTGATCTGGTTCTCCATATCCCTTACCCCGGCTTCCCTTGCATAACCGTCAGCTATTTTTGCAAGCGCCGGATCGGTGATGTTTACCTCCGATGATTTAAGCCCGTGCTCGTTGCGCTGCCTGGGAACCAGGTATCTTTTTGCTATTTCGATCTTTTCTTCCAGGATGTACCCCGATAATTTTATAATCTCCATCCTGTCAAGGAGCGGTTTCGGAATGGTGTCCAGCACGTTTGCCGTGGTTACAAAAAGGATATTTGACAGATCAAAGCGAACGTCAAGGTAATGATCAAGGAACTGGGTATTCTGCTCGGGATCGAGGACCTCAAGCAGTGCTGCCGCCGGATCGCCCTGGAAGCTCACGCCTACTTTGTCAATCTCATCGAGCATGATGACCGGATTTGAAACTTCTGTCCTCTTCAGGCTCTGTATGAATTTCCCCGGCATGGCGCCTATATAGGTACGGCGGTGGCCCTTGATTTCGGCTTCATCGCGCATGCCGCCGAGAGAGAACCTGTAAAATTTCCTGCCCATCGAATCGGCAATTGATTTTCCGATCGAGGTTTTGCCCACGCCGGGAGGGCCCACCAGACAGATGATGCTGCCTGAAACTTTGCCTCTTTTTATTATGGTGCTTATGAATTCAAGTATTCGTTGTTTGACATCATCCAGTCCGTAATGCTGCTCATTAAGAATACGGGCCGCCCCGACCAGGTCATGGCTTTCTTCGGAATAAATGCCCCAGGGCAGGTCCGTCAGCCAGTTCAGGTAAGTGCGGGTTACCTGGTATTCGGGTGAAGCGCCCTCGATCGTTTTCAGCTTGTCAAGTTCTTCCCTGACAACCTTTTCTGCTTCTTCCGTAAAATTAAGATACCTGGTCTTTTTTTCAATGGCTTCTATTTCGGCGGCTTTTCCTTCCTTTTCAAGTCCGAGCTCCTTTTTGATGACCTTAAGCTGTTCCCTTAAAAAGAATTCCCGCTGCTGTTTGGATATCTTTTCCTCGATCTGTTTCTGGATATCCTGCTGCAATTGGCTGAGTTCGATCTCTTCCTTTAGAAGAACCAACAGCTTGTTGCTTCTTTCAAACAAATCGATGGCCTCGAGCACTTCCTGCAGCCGACGGCCTTCGGCCGTAAGAAATGCGGCCACCAGGTCCATCAGCAGACCGGGTTTTTCCATGCCTACCTGGGACAGGGCCAGCTTGATCTGCTCCTGGAACATGGGATTAAGCTGGATCAGCTCCTTTACCGAGTTTATGACTGCAAGGGTATAGGCCTTCAGCTCCTGGGAAGGGGCTTCTTCCTTTCCTTCATAGAAATATTTAACCTCCCAGAAAGGCTGGTTTGCCCTTTTTACGTCCCTTATCTTGCGAAACCGTGAAGCTGCCTGGGCGAGGAACTGTATGGAATCGCCTTCCCTGTTCATTATTTTGACGATCTTGATGAGGGTTCCTGTTTCATGCATTTCAGAATTGAGGATGTTTCTTTTGTCAATTTCCCTGGCAAGCGAGACCCCGATGAATTTATTGTTGTGCTTGTATGAATATTCAACCTTTTCAGCCATCTGCTTGTTGCCGAATCCTATAGGGAGCGTCAGTCCGGGAAAAACAGGCTTGTTTTCCAGCGGAAGGACAATGATATTATCGGGAAATACATCGGAAACAAGGACAAGGCCGCTGCCATCATGTTCATCATTCATAATATTTATTTTTATTTTTGCTGTTGTATGATATATGGAAGAATTTAGATAAAAACATATTTAACTGTCGGAGAAGGAATTAATATAAACCGCCAGGCAAATTAAATTTTCAAATATTATACCAGCCTTCCCGATCAAATATCTATAAGGGAATAAAGCGGGGTGCCCTGATATTAAAGTTACTATTTTTAAACCGATAAAAAAGGGGATCATCTGTTATACAAAGCTGGCTGGCTGTTTATATCTCCGAAACTTTTTCCGCTTTATATGATTACAGGACCCGCAAATTTAAAAGCCCGTTCAGACGGCAAAAAGAAACAATTCATCTCGGTTGTTGAAAAAATCAACAAAATGAAGGGGCGTGATGTCGACAGTTTGTTTCATAAGCATCATGACAGGTATTTCCGCGAAACGGATTGCACCAGCTGTGCAAACTGCTGCAGGGTGCTCGGGCCCCGGTTGACATACAGCGATGTGAAAAGGCTTGCGGCCGCTCTTAAGACCGGGACAGCCGAAATTTTCGACAAATATGCAGCTGTCGACGATGACGGGGATTATGTGTTCAGATCAATGCCATGCCCTTTTCTGCAGGATGACAACCTTTGCAGCGTATACGGATCTAGACCCAGGGCATGCCGCGATTATCCACACACAGACCGGAAAAAAACCGGTGCCATTATAAAGATATGTCTCCGCAATACTGAGATCTGTCCGGTGGTTTTCAATATTTTCGATGCTCTCAGCAATGAATTGAAATAATAGCGCCATCAGTGAGGTCCGGGAGCGGCTTCAGGCAGCAGCATCCCCGGGCGTAAGCGGGATTTTGGCACAAGCAGATTTTTTTTCGGCACTCTCCGGGGCGGGCAATTAACATAATCCATATAATTTTTGTTATTTTGGTTTTATCTCACTAACAAGAGCCCGGTTCGGACAAAACTTAACAAATTAACAAGATTATGAGCCCTGCCAAAAAAAGAATAATCATTGCCGGCGGCGGAGTCGGCGGACTGGTCACCGGGATATATGCCCAGAAGGCCGGATTCGAAAGCGTCATTTATGAAAAAAACTCCTATGCAGGAGGCGAATGCACGGGGTGGGACAGGAACGGCTATCATATTGACGGATGCATCCACTGGCTGGCAGGGACCGGGGAGGGCAGAAATCTGAACAGGCTGTGGAAGGAAACGGGAGCGCTTGATAATGTGGAGATTTACCAGCCCGAAAGCTTCATAACTGTCTTCGATAACGACAATACGCTTTCATTCTGGAGAGACAGGGAGCGCCTCAGAAATCATCTGCTGGAGATCTCCCCCGAAGACAAGGATGAGATCGAAGAAATGCTCCGGGCAATTGCCGCCTTTGAATCATTCGAGCCATCGGTGGACAGGCCCAGGGATATAATGAACCCCTTGCAGAAGATCAGGTTTATTTACAGGAACCGGAAAGTTTTCGGCAAAATAGGAAAATACAGCCAGATCCCGGTGGGAGAATATAAAAACAGGTTCAAAAACAGCCTTATAAGAACAGCTCTCGGCTTCATCGTCCCTGACCAGTACTGTGCCCATAACCTTTTCTTTACGCTGGCATCATTCATCAGCAATAATGCAGGCGTTCCCATGGGCGGGTCAAGAGCCTTTTCCGGTAGACTGGAAAGAAAATACAGGGAACTCGGGGGCGAAATTGTCTTTAATTCGGAGGTCAGGGAGATAATTGCCAGGAACAACAGGGCCGGAGGAATTATTGTTTCCGATGGATCGGAAATTCATGGCGACTACATTGTAACTGCATGCGACCCTGCCGTGGTTTTCAATAAGCTGCTCAGGGGAGCCTGGCATGACGAGGAATTTCAGAAGCGCTATGATGACAATGCCTCATACCCGCTGCAGACCTGTGTTTATGTCACATATGGCATCAAAGCCGGCATGTCTGATTTTCCAAGGAATTCCGTGTTCAAAACAGGGCCGGTCATCTTCGAGGACAGGGTTATCGATACCCTGTCAATGAAGCATTTCAGCCATGAGCCGTCCTTTTCCCCGGAAGGGGAATCCCTGGTTGCGGTATATTTTGATGCAAACTATGACTGGTGGAAGGACCTCCATGCCGACCAGGCGCGCTACCGCTCTGAAAAAGCCAGGCTTGCGGTCGATATTGCCGTACAGCTCGAAAGGCGTTTTCCGGAAGTACTTAAAAAACCCAGGGTGCTGGATGTCGCGACACCGGTTACCTATGAACGGTACTGCGGGGCATACAGAGGATCCTGGCTTTCGTTCGGGAATAC
>SKQJ01000106.1 GCA_007119075.1 Bacteroidales bacterium
AGGATTTGAACCCAGATCCTGTGAGGATTTGCCTCCTGTCTGTTTCTGATATGCGAACAGGATGTTTGTTTCCTCGTCAAGATATATGGAATAGTCGTATACTCCCGAATCTTTTATAAGACGGGCAAGCTCGGGCCAGATTTCCGAATGACGTTTTTTATATTCCTCCTTGCATCCGGCTTTAAGTTTCATTTTAAAGGCAACTCGATCCATAAGTTTGGAATTTAAAGGCCTACGACAAAAGTTGAAAGTATAAGGACGACAATACCGATAAGCAGCACGATTATGGTCTTTCTTCCGGTCCCCTGCCACTCCTTCAGTGCCAGTCCCCAGATATTGCTGAAGGCAATATTAAGGGCCATGAGTATGCTCCAGGCAAAAGCAATCATTTCCGGCGGAAGCTGACTTCTTCCCATGCCATAAAAATGGAACTGAAGGAACCAGAGTGTCCCGGCAAGGAAGGTGAAGCCAATATTGTTGAAGAGTATTGCCGGCGGCGAAGAAATATAGTCCCTGTATGATTTGTTTTTTATATTCAGGAAACCACAGTATATAAGGTTTGTGGCGAAACCTCCGAGCAGAATGAATATCAGCGAGGGATTGCTGGCAAAAAGAGGATTGACGCCATTGGCTATAGCCAGTTCCTCGACAGGCATGGCTGCTTCGAAGCCGTAAGCCATGCCGGCGCTCATTATCCCTGCCAGCACCGCAATAAGAAGCCCTTTTTTTAAGGCAAAATCCTTTATGGCTTTTCTTTTTTCTGCTTCGCTCAATTGCTGGTTCCTCAGATGACCTGCATATCCGATAATGACTATGCCGGCAACGGTAATGGATACTCCTGCCAGGGTAAGTATGCCTGCCTGGGTCGCCAGCAGATTGACTCCGGCGAACAATGGCGGAATAAGGGTGCCGAAGGCGGCACAGAACCCTAGGGCTACGCTCTGCCCCATGGCGATCCCCAGGTATCTCAGGCTCAGTCCGAAAGTCAGTCCGCCGACACCCCACATGCTGCCGAACAGAATGGCAAGCCATCTTGCCGAGGCGGGCGATTCGGAAAGTATCGTCCATAGTTGCCCCTGGGGAACGGTGAAAGCAGCAAAAAGCCAGGGCATGATCAGCCAGGCTGCGACGCCATGGCTGAGCCAGTAAGACTCCCATGACCAGTCTTTTACTTTTTTAAAGGGAACATAAAAACTGGCGGCGCCAATACTTCCTATTGCAATGAGAAAGATGCCCAGTAAAGGATTCATTTTTGGTCAGGTTTTAGGTTTGTTCAAAAACAGATTCGCTTATCAAAAGGGGTTTTGCCACCCGATTGCATGCGGAGCGAAAAGTACATTATTTTTTTTCGACTCGCAAAACTATTTTTAAACCCGGGAGCGGGAATTCAGCAGTTTTAATTTATTGGTTATTTTTGTCGTGTTAAACATTCACATCAAAAAGATTCAGATCATGAAGTATATTGGTGCCCATGTAAAAACCACAGGGGGTGTTGAGAACGCTCCCCTCAATGCCCATAATATAGGTGCGAAAGCCTTCGGATTATTCACGAAAAACCAGCGGCAATGGGTTGCCAGGCCACTGGAGCAAAGCCAGATAAAAACCTTCAGGGATAATTGTGAAAGACTGGGATACGAGCCGTTCCAGATCCTGCCGCATGACAGCTACCTTATAAACCTGGGCCACCCCGAAAAGCAGGCTCTTGAAAAATCGAGGGCTGCCTTCATTGATGAGATGCAAAGATGCGAGGCGCTCGGGCTCGACCGTCTGAATTTTCATCCCGGCAGCCATCTCAACCTGGCCGATGAGGAAGCATGTCTCAGGACCATAGCCGAGTCAGTTAACATTGCCCTTGGAAAGTCGCGGGGGGTGATTGCGGTGATTGAAAATACCGCCGGACAGGGTACCAATCTCGGCCATACCTTCGAACAGATAAAATTCATAATTGATCACATAGAGGACAAGGACAGGGCAGGGGTCTGCCTGGATACGGCCCATTCATATTCCGCCGGTTACGACATTAAAAGCGGGGAAGGTTACGAAAAAACATTTTCCGAGTTCGACAGGATCATAGGGTTCGGCTACCTTAAAGGAATGCATTTCAACGATTCCAAAAAGCCTTTCGGATCCCGTGTGGACAGGCATGATCTTATCGGCGAGGGCACCCTTGGCAAGGATGTTTTTATAAGGCTGGTTAACGACTCCCGCCTTGACGGCATCCCCCTGATACTGGAAACTCCCGATCCCGAAATGTGGGAAAAGGAGATAGCTTTTCTCTACGGGTCGCTGAAAAAAATTTAACGCCCCTTCCCCGCATCATGTGGCAGCCATGCAGCTCCCGGATTCTGTTTTTTCCCCATTGTGTCTGCTCGTTTGCCGATTTTAAGTTGAATGTAAATACAGTTATATTTGCGTGTTATGGAAGCAGGGAAAAGAAAGGTTTCTGACAGACTGAATGTTGACAGGCCTGCAGCGTGCCTGATAAAAGAAAAATCCCGCCTGATAAGGACGAGGGTGGAATGCTGCTTTTCAATTTTTGTTTTGGCCGCCTTGATACTGGCATCCTGCGCCTCCCCAAAGTACCTGGGAAGGACCCCGGTTCCCGCAAGGTTCCTCGATAACCCTGCAATATCCGGCTCCCATACGGGAATTGCCATATACGATCTCGAAAACCGTGAATATATATTTCAGCATAACGGCGATAAATATTTTGTTCCTGCCAGCAATACAAAACTGGCAACCTTGTACGCAGGCCTAAAATATCTTGGGAATGGCATTCCGGGTATAGAATACCTGGACTATAGCGACACCCTCTTTGTCCGTGCAACCGGCGATCCTACTTTTTTGCTGGCGGATTTTCCCGACCAGCCCGTTCTGTCATTTCTTCAGAATACCCGAAAACCGGTGGCGTTTGCCGAACCGGCCTGGGAGACCGGTGCGCTTGGATTTGGCTGGCCATGGAATTTCTTCCTGAATTATTATATGGCCGAGAGAAGTCCTTTTCCCGTTTACGGAAATGTGATCAACTGGGCGCAGCGGGATATGGCAGGCCTTGATGATGGTGTTAAAGTGACCTATATAATGTCCAGTCCCCGGCTCGGCTGGCCGGTTGAGATAAAGGGCGGCGACAATGAAGCTCTCAGGGTTGTCCGGCCTAAAGGTGAAAACAATTATGTTGTTTATCCGGGACTGGAAGGGGACACGGATCTATTTGTTCCCTTCGCGACAAACGGAATGGAAGCGGCGCTTGAATTGCTGCAGGATACCCTGGGCAGGGAGATTGATATTGTGCCCGGATTTTATGCTTCCGCAGGCACGGCAGATAATCATAACGTCGCTTATCATCCCGGAGCTTCCGGTAAATTTCAGACCATTTACTCCAGGCCTGCTGACTCACTTTTCAGGCCGATGATGCTATACAGCGACAATTTTTTTGCAGAACAAGTCTTGATGATGGTCAGTCACCGGTTAACCGGCGCGATGAACGAAGAGAAGCTTATCAAGTACCTTCTTGAAAACGAGCTGGCTGATTTTCCGGGGAAACCGAGATGGGTGGACGGAAGCGGACTGAGCCGTTACAATCTTTTTTCACCCCGGTCGCTTGTGTGGCTTTTGGAAAAAATGACTGATGAATTCGGAATTGAAAGGATAAGCCACCTGATGCCCACCGGCGGAGAAGGCACGCTTAAAGATCTTTACCTGGAGGACCGGGGCAGGATCTTTGCCAAAACCGGCACCCTGGGCGGGAATGCAGTTTCCCTGAGCGGATTCCTGATCACGGAAAAAGGACGGACCCTTTTGTTTTCTGTGCTGGTAAACAACCACAACCGGGACAGCATGGAAGTGAGGACCGCGGTGCAGGAATTTTTGCGTGAAATCATATACAGGTATTGAAGCAATGTGAATTCAGGACTCTTCAGCTTGAATATTTTCGGAGAAAAAAATTACATTTGCATGTTTTGTCAAATTAAATTAAAAAAGTTTGCTGATGAAAGCCTCATCAGCCTTCGGCAGACAAAATAACATGAAAGTCACATCAATTGAATATTGACAAATGAGAAGTACACAGCATGTGAGTTCGACCGAAGGTCAATATAGCATGAGGGATCCATGGATTGAAAAGCAAAATACCCGAATCATGAAATTGCAACATATTGTTAAACAATTTGCTAACTATACTTTATACGAATGAAAAGATCGATGTGGTTTCTTGACCAGAAAGATATGCCGGATAAATGGTATAATATCCAGGCTGACCTGCCCGAGCCTCTGCCCCCTGTTTTACATCCCGGTACAGGAAAACCGATAG
>SKQJ01000059.1 GCA_007119075.1 Bacteroidales bacterium
CTGCCGGATAGTGTCCGGTTGATTTCGCTGCCCTGGAATGAGATGCGGCAGGACGGTCCGTGATTTTCCAGTTTCAGATCAGAAATTGCCTGCCGGATAGTGTCCGGTTGATTTCGCTGCCTTGATGCGGCAGGACGGATCAAGATTTCCCCGGCTCGTATTCCTCCAGTGCCCTCATAAGCTTCTTTCTGGAAAAGAATATCCTGCTTTTCACTGTCCCTATGTTCAGGTTCATTTCCTCAGCAATTTCCTTGTATTTATATCCTGAAGTGTGCATTTTAAAAGGAATCCTGAATTCATCCTCGAGCTCATCAACTTTTTTGTTTATTTCATCTATCGAAATACGCGTGTCAGGCTTGGACGATGCTGATTCTTCTGCCTTACTGAGGAAATACAGATCCTTGGTATTGTCAAAAGTCGTGTTTTGCTTGACGGCTTTTCTGTAATTGTTGATGAATGTGTTTTTCAGAATTGTAAAGGTCCATGCTTTCAGATTGGACTGATCGGTGAATTGCTCACGATATGTCAGTGCCTTGAGGAAAGTCTCCTGCACAAGGTCGCGGGCATCTTCCTGGTTGGCAGTTAAACTGTATGCGAACCTTTCCAGATTCTTTTCAAGATTTACCAGTTGGTGATTGAATTCTATTGCTGTCATGGGTGATTGCTTTTTGTTTAACTTCTAAATGTTTAACAAATATACAAAGAAAATAGACAGTGTGCAAATGTTTTATCCGGAAAAAGTCTAAATAAATGTTAAAAGGCCTGTAATTGGCTGCAAAACAGGTATAAAGAACCAATATAAATAAGAGTCGTTTAAGTGAAGTTCGAAAACGTTAGACAAAGAAAATCTGTCCGTCGCTTCTCGGGGGCTGACGGTAATGCTTGTTGACAGAGATATGAGTGTGATTATTCTATATCTAAGTTAATAAAAAAAATGCAGTAATCCAAAAAAAAATGACAATCCTGGTGTCAGGGCCGACTCCGGATCAAGGTCATAGTCAGTTGAGTTTTGCGGACAGGTATGTGGATCTCACAAAAATACAGGGCTAGTTGCGCCTGATGTTTTTTATGAGTTTTTGGAAATGATCTGCCGATCCGACTCTGGTAGTATTCTCTGCCAGTTGTTCATTTATCTTCTGTGCCTGGAAGCCCGTATAATAGATTGTTTGTTCGGGGAAGGAGCGAGCCAGTCTGTTAAGATAATCTTTCAGCGATTTTTCTGCAATACCGGTGGTGAAGGATGTCATCATGTAAAGGGCGTTGCATATCCTGACTATCTTTCGCAGATCATCAAACGGGACGGCCTGTCCAAGATAAATGGTTCTGAAGCCGTTTTTTCTGAGCAGGTAGGTATAAAACAGAAGTCCGAGTTCATGCAGCTCATTTTCGTGGAGGAATAAAATAAAGGATTCCGTGTCATTTGTGGTAGCAGTTTCCTGGCCGTCGATGGCTACAATCAGTTTTTGTCTGAAAAGATTTGAGACAAAATGTTCCTGGGCCGGATTGATTGATCCGGTTTGCCATAAAAGACCAATTTTTTCAAAAAAAGGATGCATGATACTAACAACGGTTTCTTCAAACCCGATCTTGATTATTGAATTCGAAAGTATCTTGTTGAATTTCCACTCATCCAGCTCCAGCATTGAAATCATCAGGTTTTCAATCTGGATTTCGGAGTCAGAGGTTTCGCTGGAAACATGTATTACCTTTTCTTTAAGGTCGCTGCATGATAATTTGGCCAGGTGAGAGATTTTTAGTCCGTACCTGTTCAGGATGGAGACATTGAGCAGTTTTTTAAGGTCTTCGTCGTTATATAACCTGATATTTGTGGTTGTCCTTTCGGGTACTATGATGCCGTATCTTTTCTCCCATATCCTGATGGTATGGGCTTTGATACCTGAAAGTTCCTCCAAATCCTTAATAGAATAACTGGCCATATTCCTTGTTTTATGATACTTGTGTTTGCCGGATCAAAATAAGCAGGTCGTAATATTGTTAAAGGATAATAATGCAATAATAAAACAATTAACGCAAACCGGGTATTAAAATGTAGAATCATTATAATTAACAAATAAAACAAAAAAAAGTTCTTCCAGTTTCACCGTTCTGACCTGAACCCGGCAATCTCAGATCATTATAATTTTCTTATAAGCATAAGTCCGTCACGCACCGGGATAATCATATTATCTGAAAGTGAGTCATTTGTGACCATTTTATTGAACATGTCGATATGCCTGGTATACTCATCATTTTTATATTCCTGTTTATAAACCTTGTCATCCCACAGGACATTGTCGGCTAATATGAATCCCCCCTGTCTGACTTTCGGGAATGCCAGCTCAAAATATTGCCGGTACTCCGATTTTTCCCCATCTATAAAAACAAGGTCGAACGGACCGGCGAGAGACGGAATAATATCCAGAGCATTCCCGGTATGGAGGGTTATTTTTTTTCCCATGCCGGATTTCCGGATATAATGCATCGCAAAATCCCTGGTTTCATCGTTCAGGTCGATAGTATGGAGCATGCCGTTTTCTGCCATTCCGCGTGCCATGCATATGGCAGAATATCCCGTGTATGTACCGATCTCCAGGATCTGGCGGGGCTTTATCATAAAGCTCATCATTTCCAGAAATTTCCCCTGGTAATGACCCGACAGCATTTTAGGGTTGAGCATCTTCAGGTGGGTCTGCCTGTTAAGTTCTGCCAGAAGCGGATCTTCTGCAGTGCAATGCTCCATTATATATTGATCTTTCTGTTGGTTCCGGTCCATACGGATAAACTATCGTTGAGAAATTTTTATTCAATTGTTTTCCAGGCCCGGCAGGACGGTTTCAATAATAAGACAGTTCTGAAAGTCCGGCGGGATCAAGCACAATGTTTGCCACTTCAAGCACTTCATCTGCGGCAACCTGGTCGATTTTGCGGTGTATCTCCTCCATTGTGTCAACCCTGTTGAAACGCAGGTAGCTCTTCCCCAGGGCCAGCATAAGGTTTTCCATATTTTCCCATCCGATTGTAATTTGTCCGGTCAGCTGCCTTTTTGCTCTTTTCAGCTGCATCGGGGTGAGACGCTTGTTCCTCAGTATTGAGAACTCACGGTGTGCGAGCTGCCTGCATTTCGAAAGCCTCTCCCTGTCAGTTCCGAAATATGCCGTAAAAATGCCTGTGTTGGAATAAGCGGTAAAATGTGATTCGGCATTATAGGCATACCCGGTTTTTTCACGCAGGGCCAGGTTAAGCCTTGAGCCCATTCCCGGTCCGCCGAGAACATTGTTCAGCAATACCATTGCCATCCGCCGCCGGTCGAAGAGATCGAGCGCCATGTTTCCGATAATACAATGTGCCTGGTGGGTTTTATGCTTTACGGATTTTATTGCCGGCTTGTACCCGCTGACGGGTTTTCGGTTGACCGGCGCCCTGTTTTCCGGGATGCATTCCAGGTATTTGCCGGCAAATTTAAGCACCCTCTGAAATTCGATGTCCCCCACCGAGCTGAATACCATCTGGCCGGTATTATAATTCCTTATCATGAATTTTATAATATCCTCACGGGTGAATTTTTTAAGATTCACCGGGGTGCCCAGGGTATTCCGGCCGATTGGGTTCCCCCTGAAAACCAGCTCATCGAAATCGTCGAAGATCTGCTCCGAAGGATTATCCCTGTATGAGATGATCTCATCTATGATAACTTCTTTTTCCCTTTCAATTTCATGTTCGGGAAAGGTTGAGTTAAATGTCATGTCACAGATCAGTTCCAGGGAACGTTCAAAGTCCTCTTTCATAAAAGAGGAGTAAATGCATGTTTCTTCCTTGCCTGTGTATGCGTTGATTTCTCCCCCGACTGTTTCGAGCCTGTTGATTATATGGTGAGCCTTTCTTTTCTTTGTCCCCTTGAAGATGAGATGTTCTATGAAGTGGGCCATCCCGTGTTCGGAAGCGTTTTCATCCCTTGAGCCGGTATTGATCACCAGTCCGCAATGAGCGATCCTTGAGGGTACCTGATGGTGTATGATCCTGATACCGTTGTTTAATATATGAGTATGAAACTTCATGTTCTGCAAAAGTATAATATATATATAGATTAAAAACAGATTCGGTTAAATGGGTTTGGATAAAAACGAGGAATGTGGAAAAAAATCATTTTGAAAGAAGTTTTTTTTTCATAGATTTGCATTCCTTAATCAAGGTGCCATAGCTCAGTTGGTAGAGCAACGGACTGAAAATCCGTGTGTCCCTGGTTCAATTCCAGGTGGCACCACACGGCAGGCTGACAATTCAATGTCAGCCTGCCGTTTTTCGTTACAG
>SKQJ01000348.1 GCA_007119075.1 Bacteroidales bacterium
AATTAAAATAGCCGCAAAATAATCCGCCCGGGCATGGCAATGCTCATAAAACAGGGTTTGCAATTTATCGCGGATAATTGTATTTTGCAGTGAAATCATATACAGCTTTCAAGCCCCATGATAGGACATCGGTAATCCGTCCATCTGTTTTTATCAAGGGGTTGACGGGAGCCTCAGACTCCCTGGATCCGGGAGTGAAATTTTTATCATGTCAAATGAGAATATTCAGCATTAAATTATGCTCCGGATGACAATGATTCTCACGACTATCGGTGCATCGAATCTGATTTGGTGAATATTGTTAAACTATCTGCTAACTATTCTTCTTTATGCAAACAAAAAAACACTATGATCGCCGGAAGTTCATGAAAAAGACCGCGGTCTCGGCCGCCGGTATCGGCCTTCTGGGAAGCTATGGGTTCGTTGCTCCCAAACGGGCCGGTGCCAATGACATGATCAGGGTGGCCGTGCTCGGCACCAATTCTCGTGGAGCCGCCCTTGCCAGGGGATTTGCCCTTACTCCCGGCATAGAGGTGGCCTTTATCTGCGATGTAGACGAAAATGCCGTCGGAAAAGGGATCGATGCCGTGGCTAAAGCCGGTCAGCGGTCCCCCGCCAGAGGAGTGAAGGATTTCAGGTCCGTGCTCGATGACACGTCAGTCGACGCCGTGGTAATCGCCATGCCCGATCACTGGCATGCTTCCGCTGCAATCATGGCGCTGCAGGCCGGAAAGCATGTATATGTTGAGAAGCCGGGAAGCCATAACCCCCGTGAGGGGGAGCTTGTCGACATGGCTGCAAGAAAATACGGAAAGGTGGTGCAGATGGGAAACCAGAGAAGGTCCTGGCCCAATGTGATCGAAGCCATCAGGGAGCTAAGGTCGGGAATTATCGGCGTGCCCCATTATGCCCGTACATGGTACGGAGCCAACAGGGCTCCGATAGGTTTCGGAAAAGAGGTTCCTGTTCCCGAAGGGCTCGACTACGATCTCTGGCAGGGACCCGCGCCCCGCCGGCCTTTCAGGGATAATCTGATCCATTACAACTGGCACTGGTTCTGGCATTGGGGCACCGGCGAACTGCTGAACAACGGCACTCACTTTATTGATCTCGCCAGGCTTGGCCTCGGGGTGGAATACCCCGTAAAGGTAAGTTCCCACGGGGGCAGGTATGCCTATAGCGATGACTGGGAAACTCCCGATACCCAGGTCACGGTTTTTGACTTTGCCGAAAACAAGACCATCATGTGGGAGGGCAGAAGCTGCAACCGGAGGCCTGTCGAGGGACTGGGGGCGGCTGTCTCCTTTCACAGCGAGCAGGGCACGATGGTGGTCAGCAATGATATGTACATAGTTTATGACAATGACAATAACGAGATAAAAAAATTCACCACCGGCCAGGAGACTGCCATAGACCTTACCGGAGCGGGATTTGACATGGATGCCGGCCATATGCTTGATTTTGCAAACTGTATCAGGACCGGCCACAGGCCCCGTTCCGATTTCCATGATTCCAATAAAAGCGTTTTGATGTGCCACCTGGGGAATATTGCCCACAGGACCGGCCGTTCACTCATTTGTGATCCCCGCAATGGCCGGATAACCGGCGATGAGGAGGCGATGAAGCTATGGGGAAGGGAATACGAACCAGGATGGGAACCCCAGGTTTAGCAATACTAACAAAACATAATAATTATGCATCCAAAACTGAACCGCCGTAATTTTATCAGGAAAACGGCTGCAACGGGACTGACACTGGGATTGGGATCTGCCGCCATCCCGCTGTTTTCACAGGCTTCACAGCCGGATGTCAGGGTCGGGATGATCGGTCTTGACACTTCCCACAGTATCGCCTTCACAAGGCTCATAAATGATCCTGACAACAAGGCCGCAGAGGGTTACCGGGTTACGATTGCCTATCCCTACGGAAGCAGGACCATCGAATCAAGCTACAGCAGGATTCCGGGATACATCGAAGACATAAAAAAACTGGGCGTGGAGATAGCAGATTCGATCAGCAGCCTCCTGGATGTTGTCGACGTGGTGCTTCTTGAAACCAACGACGGCAATCTTCACCTTGAGCAGTCGATAGAGGTTTTCAGGGCGGGCAAGCCACTGTTCATAGACAAACCCGTGGCCGGAAACCTTAAGGATGCCATTGCCATTTACGAGGCCGCCGAAAAGCATAATGTGCCCGTTTTCTCTTCCTCCTCCCTGCGATGGTCAAGAAACAGCTATCAGCTGCGGAACGGTGAGCTGATAGGCAGGATCACGGGCGCCGACACCTTTAGTCCGGCGATGATTGAGCCATCCCATGTCGACCTCTACTGGTACGGGGTGCATGGAGTGGAGAGTCTTTTTACCGTAATGGGGACAGGATGCCGGGAGGTCGTCAGGGTACATCATCCGGATACCGATGTCGTCGTTGGCACCTGGGATGACGGCAGACTTGGCACTTTCCGGGGCATCCGGAAGGGGAGGAACGGGCATGGAGGGACTGCGTTCGGCGAGACCGGCATCAGCGAGATAGGGCCGTATGACGGCTACGGACCCATTATAGAGGAGATAATTAAGTTTTTCAAAACCGGCGATCCTCCGGTAAGCAGGGATGAAACCATCGAGATCTTCGCATTTATGGAGGCTGCCGACGAAAGCAGGCGCAACGGGGGCCGCCCCGTGCAGATTGACAGGGTCATTGAAAAGGCGCAGGCCGGAATTTAAAGCATATGGGATTGGCCTCGCTTGATTTTCTGGTTATCTTTCTCTTTTTCCTGTCCATGATAGTGATAGGGTTATGGGCGTGGGTAAAGAACAAAACCCTCGAAGATTATTTTGTTGCAGGGGGAAACCTTCCGT
The DNA here is from genome assembly GCA_007119075.1 of Bacteroidales bacterium. GTDB lineage: Bacteria > Bacteroidota > Bacteroidia > Bacteroidales > PUMT01 > PXAP01. Next base: position 2,856 of record SKQJ01000348.1, read on the forward strand.
GGTGGCTTTCGGGCATTTCGCATCATGTATCGGGGTACAGCGGCGCGGTGTTCGTTGCTTACGCCGGACTGGCCTATACTCATGGGTTTTCTCTTTACATTTGGTGGGCCCTCACGATAGGTATCGCCATAGTTGCATCGGCAAAGGTTTTTCCCGTGCTGTGGGTCAGGCTCAGGAAAAGATACCGTATCCAATCGCCTCTTGAATACCTGGTAAACAGATACAATCTGCTCACCCAGCAGATAATGGCCTGGAGCGGAGTGATCCTCAAATTGTTCGATGTGGCGGCCAAGTGGGCGGCAATTGCGATTCTGCTTAATGTGTTCACAGGGGTGCCTCTTGTTGCCGGAATCCTTATATCAGGTGGGGTGTCCCTGGTATATGTAACTTTTGGCGGACTATGGGCTGTGATACTGACAGATTTTGCCCAGTTCATCGTGCAGGTGATTGCCGGCTTGATTATGTTCGTGGTCGTGGCTATGCGTCTTGGCGGAATGGGTTCGCTGTTTGATTTCTGGGACAGGCTGCCCGAGGCTCATTCCCAGGCCTTCAATGAACCGTATACCGCGGGTTTTGCCCTGGCATTTCTTTTCATAAATTTCCTGAGCTATAATGGCGGAACATGGAATCTTGCCACCAGGTATATCTCCTCTCCCGACGAGAGGCAGTCGGCCAGGGCAGCCTATCTTTCCGGTGCCCTTTACCTGGTATGGCCCCTGATTCTTTTCATGCCCATGTGGGCTGCGCCGGTTTTGCTTCCCGACCTGCCTGATCCAACCCAGTCCTACGGATTGCTGACAATGCAGCTTTTGCCGGCGGGACTGGTCGGACTGGTGCTTGCATCTCTTTTTGCAAATACCATGTCGATGACCTCTTCCGATATCAATACAATCTCTGCGGTGATAACCCGCGACATACTGCCAATGTTGTCGGCCCGGATCAAAAAGTCGGGTATATCCCTGAGGGCTGCGCGCATAACCACTTTTACCTTTACCTTGCTTACGATCATTATGGCATCCCAGTATGAACATTTCGGGGGGGTGCTGGGACTGATAATTTCATGGTTCGGCGCCCTGGTCGGTCCTGTCGCCGTACCCATGCTGTTCGGGCTCCTGCCTGTTTTTGCCAGGTGCGGACCGGCCGCTGCCATAACTTCGATTGCCATGGGATTTGTTACCTTTGTAATTACCAGGCTCATCACTATTGAAAGCCTGGCGCTGACCATTGCGCTGCCCGTTCTTGTTTCGACTGTGATATATGTATCGATGGGACTGATGAACCTGAACAGGCCGGTTCCCGAACGGGTACAAAGGCTGCTTGAATCTGTAAAAAATGAAGAGTGATATGCAGGGAAGAATTTCCAGCTGCATCTTTAGCCGGCGGGAAAAACCCGGTTTCTGATTTTATCGACCGGATCTGTTATTATGATCGGATTTAATAAAAACGAAAAG
>SKQJ01000243.1 GCA_007119075.1 Bacteroidales bacterium
GAGCCTGAAAACACCGGAATAAACAAAAGGGCATAAATGACGTTATTATAGTGTAAGGCACTGAGTGATATGAGAAGACCGGTTTCATTCCTTTTGGTTTTATTGACGCTTGCATTGTTTTACAACAATGCCGCAAACTGGCATTTCCACAAACTTCCCAATGGCATTGTCGTTGAGCACGCCCATCCTTACGCTAAATTCCCTTCTTCCGAAAACCCCTATCAACAACATCAGCACAGCGACCTGGAATATCTTATACTGGATACAATTTTTCATGCCGCTTTTATTATTGCACTGGTATTTGCCGGGCTGAGGATATTTCCTGGGAAACCCTTTGCCCGCGCCATATTGCCGGTACATGCAATCAACAACCGCTATGCTTCATTTCCGCTCCTGAGAGGCCCCCCTTCTGTCTGATCCGAAAAATGTCGTCCAGACCCACCAGGCAGTCCGTTGAAACAGATGTCAGGTTATGCCGGAGAAGAAACTCCGTTACATATGCTGCAATCATTTCAGGCCGTCATGTGTGCATGGATGGAGTAAGAGCAGCAGAAAATAGATAAAAACAAAAAGGAATTTTTATGAGCAACAGGATTATTTTGATTACTGTCATTTGCGGACTTCTGTCAGTAGATGCCGCAAACGGACAGAGAGATACCGATGCCAATGTTTTCGGTCACGTTGTCAGTGCAGAGGACGGCGCTCATATCCCGTTTATAAATGTTGTGGTAGAGGGAACCAGGATCGGCACCATTACCGATGCCTCAGGCCATTATATGCTCACCAACCTCCCGGAAGGAGAGCATACGCTGGTAGTGAAAGGGATGGGATACGAAAGCGAATCGATCGACTTCGAGATATCGGCAAACCAGAGTCTCGAGATCGACTTTGAAATACATTATACCGGAGTGGACCTGGATGAGGTAGTGGTAACAGCTTCTCCGACCGCCAGCGGCTTCAGGTACCAGCCGGATATGACCTATACGGGCGAAGCCCTGCAGAGAAGATCCGAAGCCTCGTTCGGAGAAATGCTGAACGGTGAGCCCGGGGTAGCCATGAGATCAATGGGTTCTGCACCCGCACGACCGGTGATCCGGGGAATGGACGGCGACAGGATACTGGTGCTTGAAAACGGCGAACGCATGGGTGATATTTCTGAAACCTCGGCCGACCATACCATATCCCTTGATCCGATGGTGGCAAACCGGCTGGAAGTGGTAAGGGGGCCAGCCAGCCTTCTCTACGGATCAAGCGCCCTGGGAGGGGTGATAAACCTGATGACAACAGATATCCCCGACCGCTGGGATCCGGGTCCGGCGGGCGTGCTATCATTGCAGGGTGCCACTATGAACAGCATGGGAGCAGGCTTTGGCCGGTTCAGCTATGGGAACCAGAATATGGCCTTTACCGGAAGGCTTGCCTACCGTCAGGCGGGCGATATAACTACACCAGCCGCCGTGCTGAGGGGTTCTTCCATGAACAACCTGGATGCATCTGCAGGGGCCGGTTTTGTTTCGGGCCGGTCGACCGGTGGCGTCAGTTTTTCGATGACCGATATGGCATACGAGATCCCTGAGGATGTCACTACCACCGATGAGGGAGTAGAGATACAGATACGGCGCCAGGCGCTTCAGGGAAGGATCAACTACCGCAGGAATGGTTTTTTTGACAGGGGGCAGTTCAGGTTCAGCGCGACACGTATGTTCCAGCAGGAGATCGAATATGAGATAGAAGACGGGATGCGCGATGAGGATGTGGAAATAGAATATACTAAATATGCGCTCAGCTCGACATACACCATGCAGCATAAACCTTTCGAATTTTTCGACAGGGGTGCCGTCGGACTGAATCTGCATGCCCATAACCTTGACGTTGGGGGCGATGAGGCTTATACTCCGGGCGAGAGAAGGATCAATCTCGGGATCTTTACTTTTCAGGAAATCCCGCTTTCGCGGGCAATGAGGCTGCAGGCCGGGTTAAGGCTTGACCTGCAGCATACAGGCGCCCTTCCAAACCATATGTTTCCCCAGATAAGCAGCACAAGGAACGCCATCAACCATACCGGTTCTATAGGGTTCAACCACCGGCCTGTCGAGGGACTGGAGATTGGCGGACAGTTTGCACGGTCACACCGCAACCCGTCGGTCGAAGAATTGTTTGCCGACGGCGCCCATCTTGGTCTTGGTGTCTATGAAATAGGCAACATCGACCTCAGGGATGAGATCGGTCAGGGTGCCGATCTTTTTATCAGGTGGAATAATGGTTTTATTGATTTCGAAGTGGCCGGATTCATCAATTATTTCAGGAACTATATAATTTTTGAGCCTACCGGCAATGTTGATCCCGCATCCGGCTACCCGGTTTTCAGATACCGGGGCGAGGAAGCAAGGCTTATGGGAGGGGAATTGTCGGCGCTCATCCGGCTTCATGAAAACCTGGAGCTTCGTCTCGGAACTGATTATGTTGACGGCCGAAGAATACACAACGGCAGTTTCTATCTGCCTCATATCCCGCCCCTGAGGTTCATGGCCGATGCCGAGTATGATTTTGGGCGGGCATGGATAGGAGGAAGGCTTCATTCGGCTTCGAGCCAGAGCAAGGTGGCTCCCGGGGAGGAAGTCACCGCCGGATATAATCTTCTGGGTCTTTCCGCCGGGTACCGCCTCGAGTCACCAGCCAGACAGGTAATCATTCTTCGTGTGGATAATCTCCTTGATGAGAGCTACAGGGATCACCTTTCAAGAATAGAGGACCGGAATGTTTTGATGCCGGGAAGGAATTTCACGCTGGCCTACCGGATGTTTTTCTGATGCCAGACAGGAGCAGTTTTCCGTCTCTCTTCAGGATTTTTACATTGGCCTGCCGGATGTTTTTCTGACCACGGCCATATCCGCGGCAAGCTTCGCCCCGGCATTTTAGAATCATTATAAATAATTATATCTTAAAGGGCAATTCCTTCGCGGCATTGCTCTTTTTTTTCATAATTTTAATATAATTACCCTTTATTAGGTATTGTCAGGCTGAAATTCTTAAATTATATTTGCCGCTGTTAATAATATAACAATGATTCCCAATGTGCCTGGAAATATGGCATACAGATTGGAATTACAGAAAAACCTGATATTTAGTTACAGTCGACGAATCAAATGAAAAGAGCGCTGCTCCTCGTAATGATCCTCCCGCTTTTCCTGATGCAGTTCAGCAACACTGCATTCAGGCACTGGCATGTAATGCCGGACGGGCAGGTGGTCGAGCACGCCCACCCATTCAGGTCCGGCCCCGATAAATCCGGACCGGGACATCAGCATACCGACAGGGAGCTTCTCCTGTTCACGGTTATAGCCGATTCACCTCTGATTCTGCTGTTTCCTGCACTGATCCTGGTTGTTTACCGCACAAGAGAGAACGACCTTAAGGCACTTCCCTCCTTAGGCGGTTTTTCAGGCAGGGCGGTTCCATTTCAATTTTTGCGGGGCCCTCCCGCTATGATTTGATACTGTGCTCCACCATCAGCATCAGTATTCCGGTTCCCGCAACCGGGCCGCAACCGGACCTGTGGTCAGATATGCTCCAATAGAATTTTAAATAAAAAATTGCACGGCAGGATAATAACCCCTTAACTCTGTTACGGTATATCGAGCTGAGTAATCTGGATTATCTGCCTAAAAAACCATAAAATGAAGCTGGTATTCTTGTTTTTGATATACATCTCCCTAAATTTTGCCGCCGGGCTGGCTGCTTCACCCGGAACCACTTATCCGGACGAACGTAATTCCGGAATATGCCGCAGCGAATCCGGTGTTGCCGGTTATGTCACCGGAAAAACTGACGGTGAGCGTATTCCTTTTGTCAATGTAATGCTGGAGGGAACAAGGACAGGCACCATAACCGATGTGAACGGTCATTTCCGGCTTGTGAATGTGCCGGCGGGATCACATACCCTTATAGTTACCGGACTTGGATATGTGACCGAAAAAATCGGGGTGGAAATTGTGCCGGGCCAGAGCCTGGAGATCAATGTTGAACTTGATTACCGGGGCCTTGATCTTGATGAGGTAGTTGTCACGTCTTCGCCGACTGCAAGGGGTTTCCGTTATCAGCCCGACAATGTATATACGGGCGAGCAGCTTCAGCGACGTGCCGATATTTCCTTCGGAGAGATGCTTGACGGAGAACCGGGGATATCCATGAGATCAATGGGTCCGGCCCCCAGCAGACCGGTTATCAGGGGACTTGACGGAGACAGGATACTTATTCTTCAGAACGGTGAACGCATGGGTGATATCTCCGAAACTTCAGCCGGTCATGCCATTTCTCTCGATCCGCTATCGGCAAACCGCGTCGAAGTAGTCAGGGGCCCCGCCAGCCTCCTTTACGGATCGAGTGCCATCGGCGGAGTGATAAACCTGATGACCCCCGATATTCCGGATGGATGGGAGAATGGACCATCGGGTGTCGTATCCCTTCATGGCGCCTCAAACAATAATATGGGCGCCGGATTCGGGAGGTATACGTGGGGCCGTGACAACCTGGCCGCCACAGGGAGGTTCGGTTACCGCAAAGCGGGCGATGTAATGACGCCCGAAGGGCTGGTTCCAGGCACCTACATGGAAAATTACGACGGTTCATTCGGCATGGGCTTCAGGAGCGATCAGCTTAACGGGGGGGTCAACCTGTCTTTTGGCGGCCTGCATTATGGAATTCCCGAAGAGCTTGATGACCCCGATAAAAGTGTTGAAGTCCGCATCCGGCAGCAGCTGATGCAGGGAAGACTTCACTTCAGGGTGAGTGATTTTTTCGATAAGGCCCAGTTAAGGATGCATGCATCCCGTTTCATTCAGCAGGAGGTAGAAATGGAATTTGAAGAAGGGATCCTGGATGAGGATATAGAAATCGAGTTCAATAAGCTGAACGTAAGCTCTACGCTTACCCTGCAGCACCGTCCTGTCTGGATCCTTGACCGGGGTGCCTTCGGTTTGAACCTTTATGGGCGCAGGCTTGATGTCAGCGGTGACGATGCCTTTACGCCCAACGAGGACAGGATGAACCTCGCCGTGTTCACGTTCCAGGAGCTGCCCCTTTCACGCTCGCTGCGCCTCCAGTTTGGCGGGCGCCTTGATTTTCTCAGGGCAACCGCCCTGCCCAATGGCTTCACCGATATGAACCTTAGCCGGAACACCTTTGTCTATGCCGGATCGGCCGGAATGAACTACAGGCCTGCCGATGGATGGGAGATCGGGGGACAGGTGGCAAGGTCGCACCGGTATCCTATGCTTGAGGAGCTGTTTGCAAACGGGCCTCATCTTTGCGCAGGGCTTTATGAAATAGGCAGCGTCGATCTTAGGGATGAGATCGGATACGGCAGTGACCTGTTTGCAAGGTGGTCGAACGGCCCTGTCAGTCTTGAAGCGGCAGGCTTTTACAATCGCTTTGAGAATTACATAATCATGTTTCCCACCGGAGAAATTCATGAGGAATCCGGCTTGCCCGTAGTGGAATATACCGGCGACAGGGCCCTTATGTATGGTGGTGAGGTATCGGCCGGACTGGAGATCGTAAAAGGCCTGAATGCCGGACTCAGCATAGATTATGTAATGGGGCAGCGCCTGAATGGTACGCGGGAGCATCTTCCCTTCATGCCTCCTTTCAGATTTTCCGGAAATATTGACTATGACTACGGCAGGGGCTGGATCGGCTCCCGGCTGCGCGCGGTGAACTCCCAGAGCAGGGTAGCACCCGAAGAAGAAATGACCGATGGTTATACCTTGATCGACATTAATGCGGGTTTCCGTCTCAACAGCACCGGCCGCCATGTCATTATCCTGAGGGTCCAGAATCTTCTCGATGTGGTTTACCGTGACCATCTGACAAGAATAGAGGAAAGGAACTTCCCGATGCCCGGCAGGAACTTCAGCCTGGCATACCGGTGGTTTTTCTGATACATGGGTTGTCCCGCGCCTTTCCAATCGGTTAGCAAACTTCGGACATCTTAAAAAAATGGCTGTTTGAAAGTGAGATGAACTGTGAAGGGCTGAGAAGTCACTGATATTTTCACCATACCGGTGAAATATACAAATTAACCAGTTTTAGGTATTGTAGCACCAGTTTAAGCAATTTACTTTTGCAAAGAATCTCATGCAATTATGTATATGGTTTGAATATTAAATTATTAATAATCTGTCTTTGATCCAACTATATTTCTCAATCATGAAACTATCTGATCTTTTGAGCATATTCCTTATTGTCATGCTAATAACGGACACTGCCCGTGCCGGTGAAAATTCCGGTGAAGCGAATTTCAATTCCAATATCCACGGAAGGGTGTTGCATAATGGCGAGGGGGTGCCCTTCGTAACCGTTTATCTCAAGGGTACCTCTCTGGGGACCACCACCGATGCCGCTGGCTACTTCATGCTGGTAAACTTGCCCGCGGGAAATCATGTAATCGTGGTTCAGGGCATAGGTTTTAAAAATGCCGAAAAGAATATGGCAATTGCCGATGATGAAACCACCGAGCTGGTGTTCAGCCTGGAGCAGGATTTTTTGATGATGGAACAGGTGGTAGTTTCGGGAAGCCGGATAGGAATGCTAAGGTACCTCCCCGGTTCAGCATCAACCCTGTCACAAAGGGATCTGGCAGCCATCTCTCCGCTCAGCGGAAATGAAGTGCTTCGTTCTGTTACCGGCATTCATGTGGTCGAAGAGGAGGGAGCCGGATTGCGGACCAATATCGGGGTGAGGGGACTTGACCCTGATAAAAGCCGGAATGTCCTGATACTCGAGGATGGGATCCCCGTTGCACTGGGTCCATACGGCGAACCCGAGATGTATTACACTCCCAGCATAGACAGGATGACCGGGATAGAAGTGCTTAAAGGCAGCGGATCAATATTGTACGGGCCGCAGACTGTCGGAGGCGTCATAAATTACATTACCGCCGATCCTCCTGCAGAAAGCTCGGGTTTTGCAGACTTCAGCGGCGGTCACGGCGGCCACTACACCGGGCAGCTGGGATATGGAAATACATACGGCAATACCGGTTTTACCGTAAATTACCTCAGGAGACAGGCGGAGAACCTTGGGCCGACAGAATTTACCCTCAATGATATCAATGCCAAATTTAAATTTGGCGCTTCACCCCGTTCAAACATCATGGTCAAGATGGGCATTTATGATGAAAGCTCAAATTCAACCTATGTCGGGCTTACGCAGTATATGTTTGAAGCGGGCGGTTATGATCACTCACGGATCGCCCCCGACGATCACCTTGCAGTAAGGCGCTATTCACTCGGGGTGACGCATAATTTTATGGCTAATGATAATTTCCGTTTCAACACAACCGCCTATGCCTACACCACCACGAGAGACTGGAAAAGGCAGGATTTCACCCATGACCCGGATGCATCAAACCTTACCGGCGTACAATGGGGCAATGGAGAAATACCCGGTGGTGCCCTGTTTCTCAGAAACAGCACGGGTAACCGGAACAGGCAGTTCGAAGTGGCCGGCCTTGAAGCGAGGCTAAGCTACCGGTATGCCTGGGCCGGCATGGATAATGTAATCGATGCCGGTTCCCGTATACATTATGAACGCGCATATGAACAAAGGGTGAACGGTTCGGATGCCGGGGCAATATCGGGTGATTTGAGGGATGATGAGATAAGGACCGGACATGCGCTCAGCTCCTGGGCCCAGAATAAGCTGTTTATCAGTGACCGCCTCTCTTTTACGGCAGGATTGCGAGCTGAATTTCTCGAATACGAGCGGAACATATTGCGAAACAATTTTAATGACGTGAACATCTTAAATAATACTACTGTGGCCGAAGTAATTCCGGGAACAGGGATAAATTATAATTTCAGTGATCAAACCGGATTGTTTGCCGGGGTACACCGGGGCTTTGCTCCACCCCGCATCAAGGATGCCATAAGCAGCGACGGGACGGATTTGCAGCTGGATGCTGAAAAAAGCTGGAATTATGAAGTCGGGATGCGTACCGGTCTCTCAACCTTGGCCGGGTTAGAAATGACTGTATTTATGATGGATTTTTCCAACCAGGTGATCCCGGTGTCTGAATCTTCCGGCGGAGCCGGGACCGGGTACATCAATGGCGGAAGGACACAGCACCGGGGGGTTGAAGGCGAACTGACCCTTCACATATCAGAGATGACCGGTATGCGGGGAGCCCTGTCCGTTGGACTGAATTCAACATTTACCCGTTCGGTTTTTACCAGCGACCGGCTTGTAAAACAGTGTACTCACAACAACGGCGAGGGACTGGAAGAGACATGGGTAAATGTGAAAGGCAATCATACACCCTATGCTCCCGGAATGCTTGCTTCAGGATTCCTGCATTATGAGGCGGCCGGTGGCTACGGATTCCGGCTGGGCGGAAACTTTACCGGCCGGCAGTACACTGATGTGCTGAACACCGGGAGTGTCGTTGAATGGTTTGAAATGGCGGAAAACAATCCCGGCCATAATTACGTACAGGCAACTGCTAATGGCCGGATTGGCATGCTCCCTGAATTTTTCGTCGCGAATGCTTCGGGCTGGTACAGCCTGAATTCAGGCTTGCGGCTGAACCTTTCGGTAAAGAATATTTTCAATGAAAGGTATATTTCTTCCCGCAGGCCCCAGGGCATTCGGGTAGGCTTGCCCAGAATGGTAAATGCCGGGGTGAGCTATAATTTCTGATATCCGGAAACAGTAAATTCAAAAAACGGGAGGGGCAGGGCCCTTCCCGTTTTTTCTTAATGGCACACAATAAACTCTTCAATATCCGGCCGGAGTCATTGCCGGGATTTTCTGTATTCTATGGCATCTTCAATAACCATGGTGAAAAGTTCGGTCATGGCAAGGCCGAAAGCCTCTGCCTGCTGTGGGATGATGCTGGTATCGGTCATTCCGGGTACCGTATTTATCTCAAGGAAATAAAATTTGTCATCCTTTAAAATATAATCGACCCTGACGATTCCGCGGCAGTCAAGTATGTCATAAATCAGTGATGATATGCCCTGGCATGCTTTCGTAAGGGTTTCCGGTATCCTTGCAGGGGTGATCTCATCGGCTTTCCGGTTATATTTTGCCTCGAAGTCGAAGAATTCATTTTTGCTTACTATTTCGGTAAGCGGAAAAAGGATCTGACGGTCGGCGCTTTTAAAAACCCCGCCGGTAATTTCGGTTCCGCTGATAAACTCCTCTATGATTATCTCGGTGTCCTCCTGCAGGGCCTTAGCGATGGCATCTTTTATTTGTGATTCTTCGGTTACCTTTGTCACTCCGAAACTTGACCCGCCGTTATTGGGCTTGACAAAACAGGGCAGACCGACCTCGGCTGCGATCCTGCGGGTGTCAAACTTATATCCTGTCCTTACAAGCATTGCTTTAGGGGAAAGAATTCCAAAATTGTTGAGAAAGCCCTTGCATACATATTTATTGAAAGCAACTGCACAGGCCAGAATTCCGCTGGTGGTACATGGCAGATCCAGAAGATCAAAATAGCCCTGCAGCTTTCCGTCTTCACCGGGCGTGCCATGAATTGCCATAAACACGCAGTCGAATTTAATTTTTTCTCCTTCAACAGTAACCGAAAAATCATTTTTATCAATTTCCGGCCCGGGATTTTCCGGCGTGCCCAGTATCCATTTATCTCCTTTGATGGTTATAAGCCATGGGGCATAGAGCTTCTTATCCAGTGAATTCTCTATGTTTGATGCGCTCGCAACGGAAACTATGTATTCGGATGAATTTCCGCCGGCTACAATGGCGATGTTTTTGGGCATTGCAGATATGGTTTATTGTTTATGCAAAAATAAGAAAACCCGGCCCTCCAAAAAGAAATTACCGGTAAATCTGTCAGTCCGCGCTGTTATTGACCCAACTCATCTCTTGCCCCGGTGTATTTTCTCCATTTTTCCAGCAGGTCTTCCATATCCCGCGGCAGCGGGGCCTCAAAGTACAATTCTTTTCCTGTTGCCGGATGGATGAACCCGAGGGATTTCGCATGCAGCGCATGCCGTGGAAGTGTTTTGAAGCCGTTAATTACAAACTGCCGGTATTTGGTGAAGGTGGTGCCGCGCAGGATCCGGTCACCGCCATATCTTTCGTCATTGAAAAGAGGATGCCCGATATGTGACAGATGAACCCGGATCTGATGCGTCCTTCCGGTTTCAAGACGGCACTCAAGCATGCTTATATAGCCCAGTTTTTCAATCACCCTGTAATGTGTTATTGCAGGCTTGCCTGCCTTTCCATCGGGGAACACATCCATCCTCATCCTGTCTTTCAGGTGCCGCCCGATATGTCCCTCGATCCTGCCTTCAGCAGGCTCGGGATTCCCCCAGGCAATTGCAATGTACTCCCTCCTTGTCTTTCTGTCGAAAAACTGCTTTGCCAGCCTGTTCATCGCCAGCTCGCTCTTGGCCACAACAATCAGTCCGCTGGTATTTTTATCGATCCTGTGAACCAGTCCGGGGCGCAGCTCGCCGGATTTGAACAAGGGCATGTCCCTGAATCTCCAGGCAAGGGCATTCACCAGTGTTCCCGTATAGTTGCCGTGTCCCGGATGCACCACCATGCCGGCAGGCTTGTTCACTACGATGATGTGGTCATCCTCATGAACCGGATCAACCGGGATATCTTCGGGAACCAGCTCGGTTTCCCTGGGAGGGTATGACATCACGATGGTGATCACATCACCCGGCCTGACTTTGTAGCTTGGTTTTACCGGGGTATCATTCACAAGGATATTATCTGCGGCAGCAGCATTCTGTATGCGGTTTCTGGATGTGCTTTCGATCCTGTTCACCAGGAACTTGTCCACACGCAGGAATTTCTGGCCGGGATCGGCCACAAACCTGAAATGTTCATATAATTCGGACGATTCCTTTAGCTCCTCGTCGGGATCTTCCTCCATTTCTTTTATGCTCACCGTGTAATCATGATTTTCCGGGTTTCCCTGAGTGTATTGCCGGTTTCTATGCTAAGGAAATAAATGCCCGGAGGCAATCCGGAAAGCTCCAGGGTTTGTTCGTGGCCGGTCGCCCGGTAAACCATTTGTCCGGTCCGGTTATAAAGCTTATAGGTCACCGAACTCCCGTCAATCTCCGGCGGCAGCTCGATATGGATAAAACGGGTGGCGGGATTCGGGTAAACCCTTATCATTTCCTCTGCAGCAGGCTTGCGGGGAACGGAGGTGACCGGCGAGCCGCCCGTTACCGGCCGGATCATAAGCGATCCTTCATAGGCTGTGTTTCGCCAGTCGCCGTGAATATTGTAGAAGATCCTGCTGCTGTTGTTCCGGTTTATATCCCATCCCACGTTGAGGAATTCAGTGGAGGTCTGGACAATGCCCACATAAAAGACCCTTGAAACAGCTACTGCATGATCAAGATGGTACCTGTGGAACCGGTTCAAACCCTCTTCGTAAACAGGAAGCAATCCTTCACTGTTATGGATGAGGTTTCCAGGCCTCCCGTTGTTGTCGTCCCAGATTGCAAGATTGAAAAATCTCTGGGATGCATTGTTGAGCGACTGATTGAAATATATGTCGACCGCTTTAAGGCTGTCGGACCTGTATGTGCTGAATCTCACGGCCATTTTGGCATTTTCGGTACCGCCCCCGAAAAGACCGTAGCCTTTCTCTGCAGTTCCGTCATCATATGCGAAATAATCTCCGAATTTCTGCATGAAGGCTACCGTATCATTTCCCTTGAAATCGGATTCCCCGGTTTCGAGCCACGCCCTGACCATGAAAAGTGCGGAATGACTGCTTGCTGCATCGAATGTGTATGCCAGGTCGGCACTGTATTCGACTGTTTGCGAAGGAGGTATGTTAGATGCACCTGCTGAAAAGCTGTGAGCCGTTTTATTTTCATTCACGTTGTAAATGGAAAAGCGCCTGCCGACATTCCTGGCAACATTGTCATTGTTGCGGTAGGCAACATTCAAAACAGATGCCATCTCAGCCACGCGTCCCTGCAAAAAATGGCTCCATGGCATTGATTCATAATTGATAAGCAGTGAGCCCGGCGGTTTGACAAAAGCAACGTCACTGAAAACAGTGTCTGAAAAGCTACGTCCCGAATCAAGGTATACATAATCCACATGCCAGTGGTCGCCGTTGCCCATGGCGCCGGGATTTGCGGGCATATCTGAAATGCTTGCGATATTGCTGAAACGGAAACGAAAACCCTCCTGCAGATAGTCAGGGCCGGTTACGGGTACCATGACAAGCCGGAAGTCGTGCAGATCTGTGCCTGGAACGGACCAGACGATATCCCAGTTTTCCCTTTCGGGAGAATAAAACTCAAGTCTCAGGGAATCGCCGGTCTGCGGCATGTCGCCCCTGCCCTGGGGCTGATAAAAAAAACTGAGATAAATGCTGTCTTCCGGAGCATAATTCAGGTTCAGCGGCGCGGAAGTCAGCCGGTCTGCAGTAAAAGGCCATGTGGATGCATGCGGGTACATGGCCCCGGTATTGTCGAGCGCGTCAAATGTGGCCACGCCGACCGATACAGGGTTTACCGGATAGTTGTTGTTGATGAACACGTAGCTGTCTGTCCACTTTTCAGGGTCGGGGTAGACGGTGGACTGTGAAAAGTCATCGAAAAATGGCAGCTCCAGCATGCTCCCGGCCAATGATTTCAGCCCGGGCGTTTCCCTGTGACGATCTCCTGCTGTATTATGGTAATGCTCTCTGACGGACTGGTTTATCTCTATTCCCGAAAGGATTTCCTGGGAAAAAAGAGATGAGCCACACAGAAAAAGCACCGTTACGGCAAAATATCTTAGTTTTTTCTTATTCATCAAATTCAGGCATGGAAATATCCCCGGTAACGGGAGAAGGTATCAATGTTGAATCTCGCGACAACCATAAATCTATTTCAGACCCGAGGGGGATTTGCCTGTTTTCTTCAAATTCAGGCCTTTGCCTCCATACAAAAGCATTGAGCGAATCCTCTCCTGTTTTGATTGACGGGTCATACAGCGTAGCCCCGACATTAAGGGAAGCCTCAAGTATCCTGTTCCTTGCGTCGGAGTGGCTGATATACAATAAATCGGGCACTGCGGTGGTTTGTTTGCTCAAGCCTTCCCCCAGCACCAGATCGATGCTTTCGCCCCTGATTATAAGTTCTCCCGGTTTTACGTCCTCACCCTGATACTGTTGCCGGAGAACGTTGTTTACCGCGATATCGGGAACATATATCAGCTTTCCGACCGCCAGACCATAGGTTTCAATAAGTGCCCTGGCCTGGCGGAGCGAAACCCCAGTAACATCAGGCATAGATACTCTTTCCGGATCAATAGCATTAATGGTCAGAAATATGGTCCTGTTTTCCTTTACCCTGAAATTCGGGGCCGGATTCTGGTCTACCACCCTCCCGCTCTCTTCCTGGCTTATATATACCGAATCGGCAACTTTAAAGTTCAGCTTCCTGGCCCTGACCACCATTTCAGCTTCATCTACGGTGAGTCCCCGCAGATCGGGTACTGCATATGTCCTGCCATGCTTTGTAAATACTTTCAGGCCAATGGACGTGGCAAGCAATAAAAACAAACCCGATGCTATGATCAGGGTGAAGTGTTTCCAGAATGTTTTGCCCCGCAGGAATTTTAAAAAATCTTTCATTGATTTCTGATATTGGCATCTGAGCAGCCGGTGGTACCGGATGATATTATGTTTAAACGGAAAGCCGCGGCTGCTATTATATTATGCGATTGAAATTATTTCCATATGATAGCTTCGCCCGGTTAAGAAGCGCTTATTGTATCTGGTTTGGCAATGTATCCGTATTCAGTATTTCACTCTTATCGAACCCGTGCCTTATTCAGAGCTCAAAGGGGGTATCCGGTTAAGATCTGCTGTTCATCAGCCTGTTGATGGCATCAAGGTTTTGCTGATTGCAGATATCTTTTGCCCCGGTGGTGTAAAGATAATCAATACGGTCCTGGTATTTCTCTGTTATTTTCCCCCTGACCATTTTAAGGGTGCTGTTCAGCATCTGGTTGTCTTCAGTGAATCCCTCGTCAAGTATCCCAACCGATGCAGGCAGCCAGCGCTGAGGGAACATTTTTTCGAATTTTCTCCCTATCCTGTATTCCTGCAGTTCCGATTCGATCAGCTTTAGCATTGCTTCCTGCCCTTCCTCTGTTTCGGCACTCAGATTTTTTTCCCTGAGCCATCTTTTCAATGCTTCCCTGCCGGGCACGATCAGGGCAATGGTATAGGGATTCTGGTTATTGTAAAGCATGCACTGATCAATAAACTGTGATTGTTCTGAAAAAGCTTCTTCAATACCCTCCGGACTGTATTTTTCGCCGTCATCAGAAATCAACAGGCTTTTAAATCTTCCCAGCACATAAAGAAAACCATCCTTGTCCATATAACCCATGTCGCCTGTATATAGCCAGCCGTCGATTATGGTTGAAGCGGTTGCTTCGGGGTTGTTCCAGTAGCCTTTCATCACATTTTCGCCCTTTACCGCTATTTCGCCGGTTTCTCCCACAGGCAGCTCATTTTTATCCTCATCGCAGATCCTTAGCTCAAGGTCGCTGACCAGGTAGCCTGAGGAACCCAGTTTGTGCCGGGATTCGGAATTGGACGAAATGATCGGCGAGGCCTCAGAAAGACCGTATCCCTGGAACATCGGAATGCCGATAGCATAGAAAAATCTCTGAAGCTCAATGTCCAGGAGCGCTCCCCCCCCAATAAAAAACTTCAGTCGACCGCCAAAATTTTCCC
>SKQJ01000149.1 GCA_007119075.1 Bacteroidales bacterium
ATACTGGGATTCATGGGCGCATTACGAACAAATGTGGCCGCATGGAAACAGCATCAGGCAAGTGAATAATGGCGGACGTTATCTTGAGACTTACATTGGCGGCGAAGTTGCTTATGACTGGGGAGACTATGAAATCCAACCCGGGCTTTCGCCTACTGCAAGTGTGGCCCTGGAACAACACCGGAATTTTATCATCAATTCAATTCGCTGGCTGCATTGTACCCAACTTCGCTGGATCGAAAATTATGACCAGAACAACGAAGAAGCAGTTAAAGGAGCCCAAGAAATTCAAAAAGCTTTTGGATACCGGTATATGCTGGACGAGGTGCGTTTTTCATTGAGCGATTCTCTGAATGTGGAGTTTGAAGTGATCAATACCGGTTCGGCGCCTTTCTATTATGACTGGCCTGTTGAGATAGCGCTGCTCGATAGAAACAGCCATAAACCGGTGTGGAGATCAACTATCAAAAATGCTGATATAAGAGATTGGTTGCCCGGCGAAAAATGGACCGACCCTGACTGGACAGCCGTTTCGGGATGGTCTGAATATTTACCCGATTGGAACTGGAATGCAGCGGATTATGGGAAATGGGAAAACCCGCCACAAAAAAATACGGTAAAGGAAAGCTTTAAAGTGGACCTGCCCGAAGGAACTTATGTTCTTTCACTTGCGATACTGGACCCTGCGGGCAATTTGCCAAGCCTGCGGTTTGCATCTGCGAATTATTTGAACGGGGGCAGGCATCCGGTTGGAATGGTTGATTTTGAAAATAAGCTTTGCTCCGCGCTGCCGGCAGGTTTTGCCTTTGATGATCCGGCGGCAGACTTTAGCCTGCATTATATCTACTAATCTTCAATCACCCACCGGAATCCCGCTTACAGGACAGTTTGGATTGCTATTCTTTAATTCGGGGGGGCTAAACAAATTTGAAATGAGTTTGTTAAAATATTATTGAACTTCTCAGTGTGTTTATTTAGTTTATTTAAATATATTCTTTCCGTAATTATTGCTTAACACCTGAAACCAGACCCGCAGAGATTCTTGCCTTCTTTGAAATCATGTCCCACATTAAAACTGTTTTAATGTTGTAGTGCGATTTTGAAAATAGACATACTCATTAAAGTGTTTGTCTGATGCATCTCAACCACAAGTTCGTATTTCTGATGCTGGTGTTTTTTCCCTTCTTCGGCACCGGTAAAGCAACGGATCTTGTCTTGCGATCCGGACAGCTTCCGGCTGAAGGGCTATGGTTTAGCCAGGGATGGAAATACATGCCGGGAGACCAGCCTGAATGGGCAGATCCCGGGTGGGATGACAACAACTGGGAAAAAATTGATCCGACACTTGATATTCACGATTTACCTGTACTCTGGCAGCATGAGATCGTCTGGCTAAGGCTTCACTTTTCTTTGGATAGTTTATTGTTGAACGAACCTCTGGCCTTGGTTATTCAACAAACCGGTGCCTCAGAAATTTATCTGAACGGAACTCTTATCGGACAATACGGACAGTTCAGTAGTCACGGCTCCAGGGTCAGAGCTGCATCTCCTCCCTTTGGAGAATTTCTTCATTTACTAACTGATGCATCTCAACACCAGGTGCTTGCAGTGCGTTTTGCACTCCAGAAGAATATTCACTATGTAACATTTCTGTCGAGAATTAACAGCGCTGTGTCATTCAGAGTGATGGAAATGAAATCTGTTCCCTTATTTATCAGAAATGATCACCTTTTTTTCTGGGATACTCTGAAAACTGGTATTTTGCTTATTCTGGCTCTGCTGCACCTTGGATTATATTATTATACTCCGAAAAGAATTGCAAATCTCTATTTTTCCCTCTTCTATCTCTTGGGCACATTTGCTTTTATCCTCCATCAGTTTACATATAGGTATGTATTTTTCACCGATGTAAAAATGTATCTACTGACAGGCTTAACTCTGTTTTATATTTCCTCTTACTTTCTATTTCTTCTGTCTATCTATTCAACTTTCAGGCATAGAAAAGGTATCATTTTCAAAGTTTTAGCAGTAGCTTATTTTGTATCATTTCTGCTATTCATATTTATTTACAGCCAGGGATCGTTTTTTGGATTTGTGCTCTTTCCCATCCTGATATTTATTGAGTCTTTTCGTATTGCCCTCCTGGCGGAGCGCAAACAGTTCAGGGGTGCTCGTTTCATAATTTACGGGAGCGTGACATATCTGGTTTTTTACTTAATCTTCCTGTCAATGTCTTTTGGCCTTCTGCCTGCAGGCCCGCATTGGACATATGGTCACCTTGCATTTAATATTGGATATTTGTCATTACCTGTAAGCCTTTCCTTATTGCTTGCAACGGAAGCCTCATTTATCAGGCGGTCGCTTGAACAGAAATTAACCGAAGTACAGGATCTTTCAGAAGAAGTTTTTTCCCGGGAACAGGAAAAGCGTCATTTACAGAAACTCGACGAGTTTAAATCGCATTTTTTTGCCAATCTCTCTCATGAATTCCGGACTCCTTTATCAATAATCAGGGGAACCACAGAGAAACTGAGCAGAACAGATGGTCCCGCCCTGGAAAGAAAGAAGGATTACCAGGCTATAGCGCGAAGCGCCGGAAAGCTGCTTCAAATGATCAATCAGTTGCTTGAGCTTTCTCGGCTGGAGTCAGGAACTCTGACATTACAGCCACAGCCTGTGGATGTCAGTAAATTTCTAAAGGAACTGGCCGGGTCTTTTTCTTCACTTTTCGAAAGCAAAGGAATTACCTTCCGTTTTACCGTGCCCTTGCATCCGTTATGGGTAAATATGGATAAAGTGAAACTGGAACAGATTATAAATAATTTGCTCTCCAATGCCGCGAAATTTACCGCTGCCGCTGGAGAAGTCAGCTTTATAGCAACATTTCAGATAGGCGGCAAACATAAATGCTGTATGAAGATACAGGTGCAGGATAATGGTTCCGGGATTCCCAAAAACCACTTGCCTCATATTTTCGACCGCTTTTACCAGGCGGATACATCTGCTACCAGACAACATGAAGGTGCCGGCATAGGGCTCGCACTGGCCATGGAACTCGTGAAGTTGCATGGAGGCAATATCAGTGTGGACAGCATTGAAGGAAAAGGAAGCACCTTTACAGTAAATATTCCATTAACCCTTGCAAATGTCTCGGAAAATAAAACCGGGCAGGATGTTTTTGAGGAAAATGTCCTTCCCGATGCCGGCGTGGCAATCAATGACGATGATAAGGAAAAATTGTCACAAGTAGAAAAAACAGATCATTCAGGGGCTGTCCTGATAATAGAAGACAATGCAGATCTGCGTCATTTCATTTCATCATATTTATCAAATACCTATGTGGTGAGTGAAGCTGAAAATGGCAGGGAAGGCTTCGAGATAGCCACCCAATCTATGCCGGATCTAATCATCAGCGACATTATGATGCCATTGATGGATGGCGTGAATCTATGCAGGATGCTGAAGGATGATAACCGGACCAGCCACATTCCCGTCATACTTTTAACTGCAAAAGCAGATATCGATAGTAAAGTATCCGGTCTGGAATCGGGTGCCGATGATTATCTTACCAAACCTTTCAGCGCAGAAGAACTGCTTCACAGGGTGAAAAACCTTATCAGGCAAAGGGAGAAACTTAAAGAACTTTTCAGCAGAAAGTTCAGTTTGGAACCTGCCGAAATTGAACTTATATCAACCGAGGAGAAATTTTTACATCAGGTCCTCACTTTAATGGAAGAAAACATGGATAATCCTGACTTTGATATAGAAAGTTTTGGCAAGACCTTAGGGATGAGTCGTTCCGGATTGAACCGCAAACTGACAGCTCTGACAGGACAGTCACCAAATGAGTTTATACGGGCAATGAGAATGAAACGCGCAGCACAACTTTTGAATAAGAATCAGGGCACTATCAGTGAGGTTTCTTATATGGTTGGCTTTAACAGTAACAATTACTTCACAAAATGCTTCAGGGCTTATTATGGAATCACCCCTACCGAATTCCTTAATCAAGAAAAGCATGATGACTTATCCTAACCTGAATTAAGGAATGACTCTTCAAATGGCTTCGTGATCTTACATGGCAATTACTGTCATATTTTCTGAAACTGCATATCCGGTATCAAATAAAATTCACCCCCCTTTTTAGCTTCATCATGATGAAACCGGTAAAAACGGTTCATTCAACAGCAATTTTGTGTCATGTGCCAAAATCACCGACCATTGAATCAGGATTGCCCGTAAGCCGCTTCTTTCATGCTTAACTTTGAATCATCATTCAATTGTTTAACTAAAAACTTAAAG
>SKQJ01000276.1 GCA_007119075.1 Bacteroidales bacterium
AGGCCCAGGGATTCCCGGGGTTCCTGCTGCTCATGGTATTCCTTATGTAGTTGCCGCCGCAGGCGGCAAGCACATCAAGGTGCTGCTCAAGGCCTTCAGGATGGTTGAAGAGGTTGTCTTCGCGGGAACCACCCAGGAGCAGCACCGGTTTCCCGTTATATTCCCAGTAATACGGGTTTTCCGCATATTTACCGATACCCGGCTGTATACCCGTCTGTGCCATTTCGGATGCCGCTCCCGGGCATCCGGACAGGCCGGCTACTGCCAGAAGGGAGGCCGCCCATAAATTTATTTTAAGAATATTGATCTTCATATCCGGGAGCTGTTTATTTTGATTTACTTCGGTTTTACGGCAGCCTGAAATGAGCAAAGTGGTCACCGGTTTCCCGGAATTCACCTGACCGCAGTACCCGCCAGTTTTATGGAATAGATGATCTCTGCCATCTCCTCCGGATCTTTTTTCAACACCAGGTATGACTGGTTTGTGGGTTCGCCTTCCACCCAATGGTTTTTTCCCCTATCATCAGTCACGCAATACCCTCCTTCAATTTTGTCCCAGTAAACTCCAACGCCCCCGTGCACCGCATAAAGCACGGCAGTCTGGTCATACGAATTATTATCCAGGATCCTGCCTTCGAAACGGTCCTTTACCCAAGGTGCATGCCGGCTGAAATGCATATAGCCGATATAAAGCGGATGGCCGGGGTCAATATTGTTGAAACGGCTTCCTGTCAATATCGGCATCCCGACTTCATACCCTGAAAAAACAATGGGTACGGTCAGGTTTTCCAGCACAAAAGTTGTAACGCCGGGCATTCTTCCGTCGAAATTCCACTCATAGATATCTGATTCGGGGAAGCCGCCACCCATGATGACAAACTTTTCAACCTTTTTCTCGATCAATTCCTTCCCGTTCAGGTCAGAATAACTGTCGGGTCCGGACATAAGCAGGTCTTTAATGTTTTTGAGAGGCCCAACCGTTACGATCCTTACGCTGTTGTCCTCCTGTTTGGACAGGATTTCCCGGTACAGGTCAACCGCCAGCGGCACATCATCATTTGTAAGCTCCCATGGCAGGGCATCGGCAATAGGCTTATTGTAGTTCCACTGATCATAATGAGCTTCTTTGTGCCTTATTCCCATTGGTATATCAGGGTTGCCGTAATACCTGTTTACCGCATCCATTGCAGGTATCACATATCTTTCGCCCGACCAGCTCATCACGGCAAGCAGCTTGCATTCTCCATTGTTGTGGAGATTGTGAAGCATGACAAGCGCCCCGAGGTCGTCGGAATCGCCGCCGAAATCGGTATCGAGAATGATCCTGACCTTTGAAGCAGATCCGGATGAGAACTTTTCCGGGTCGGGTGTTGCACTGCGGCATCCCGCTACACCGGTTAAAAGCGCAATGGCCGACCATAAAGCAATATTTATTAAATTAATCCTCATATCCGATGAATTTCAGAGCCTTTTATTAAAGTCACATTGATTGAATTATTCTCAGTTTTTTTGCTTTCTGCTGTTAATATTAATAATGAAGTCGCGCACGAGCCGGCCGGAAGGGGAGAGGTCATTCTCCGGATCCCAGCCCCCTTGCACAGAAGCCCCGCCACTGAGCGCGGCCGATGATTCCCTCAGGTCGGCCAGCGACCAGTTAGCCATGCTGATATTACGTTCCAGGGCCCAGTTGATCCACTCTTCGGTCTCATCAGGATAAATGGTGCCGTCTCTTCCGCCGTCAGCCCTTGAGGTTCCCCATTCGGTTATGAAAAGGGCTATTCCTTTTGATAGTGCATAATCACCCTTTTCACGCAGGTCGCTACCGTGAGTGCCCGCGTAAAAATGCAGGGAGTATGCAGTATTCCCGTCAGGAAGGGGGTCATCGGCAGCCTCGTCAACAAACTGGCTCCAGTTCCTGGTACCGGCGATTATAAGATTATCGCTGTGACGGCGTATAACCGAGGTTACCTGGTTGGTATAATCTGCGATTTCCGGCCATGATTGCCTGACCGGTTCATTGAATGTTTCCCATATAACATTGGGATAACGGCCATATTTTTCTGCGAACTTACCGAAGAACTCTTTCGCCGCTTCGGTATGCACATGATGAGTGTGCCAGTCCACCAGAACATAGATCCCGTTATCAATGGCCGCTTCGATTACCGTCTCTACCATCCTTTCCTGGTTCTCACGGTTGTAAAGCCATCCCCTGTTCTCGCCCTGCTGGTTTATCTCGACTGCCATCGATGCCCTGATCAGGTCAATTTTCCAGTCCTCCACCAGCCATCTGACCACATCGGCATTATAATATTTCTGGGGTCCCCAGACCGACCAGTAGAGGCTCATGCCCATAAGCTGGACAGGGCGGCCGTGTTCACCCACTATCCTGTTCCCCGCAACACTGAGCCTCCCGTGCATTTCCACAGGGGTCTGACCTGATAAACCTGATGCCGGAGCCAGGATAATCGTAGCTGTTAGGAGTATCTTGAAAATAAAGCTTTCTAACTGCATCAAAATTGTTTTATTGGTTTGACTTAATTTACTGTCAGAACTACACGCCTGTACCTTGTTATCGGGAATTGGGCGTTGTCGCGTACCTCGCAGATAACGTGTATCGTTTTGCCCGAGGCATCGGCTGGAACTTCGAACGTGGCTAATGGATAGGCGGCATTTTTTATTACCGTTTCACCTTCATATGTACCCGCCTCGGGGTAGATCCACCAGTTGAATTCCAGATTATCGCCGTCGGGGTCCCATGACGGAGATGCATCGAGTGTGACCTGCGTTCCGGCATCAACCGCCAGGTCCTCGTCGTGGTTCAGCAGAACGAATGGCGGATGGTTGGCATCTTCGTACCTCGGGGTGACCGACCACTGCATCCTGGCGGCAAAGTCTTCCGATACCGGCACTATGAAACGCCAGAGCGGTTTGGTGTTGTCGCCGTTGTCGCTTGCATCGGTCCATTCGTTGGGGAAGTAGTTATTCGTGAACCGGCCTCCCCATCCGCCCCATGAGGGATGTTCGGTGCTGCGCAGCCCGGTATTGATTACATGGAAAAACGCCGGCGAGTCGCCCTCTTCCATCAGGTTCCTGTCATATATGGCGCCAAGGGGGCCGACGTTGCGAACATTTTCGGCCAGCCAATTTGCCGTATAAATTTCATGATCCTCCATGGGGTTCCGCCTGTCCCATGAATAGGCGATCACCCTCCAGAACTGGAACAGGTTAAGCACGTATTTTACCTCCGGGAATTCACTGCTAATCCATCTTCTCAGGTCATCCTGCTCTGCAATCGCGTATATCATCGCCTTTGCGGCAGCCTCTTCATAACGATCAGGGTAGGATGTCTTTATGCGGTAAAACGCCTGGGCGATATTGTTGAGTCCTCCCCACGCCTGGAGCCAGACCGGCCTGGGATCATTATCGAGCAGCACTTCCACGATACGGTCCGATCCCGGGGTGTCCATATTTTCACCAACGGCCTCCCTGCCGGTCCTTTCCATTTGTCCGACATAAATAAGGGATTTCAGCCTTTCGGCGGAAGGGTAGCCCGGGTGGTGCACCAGCAGGTTGTCGCGCACTTTTTCGTATTCGTCAATAAAATCATGCATCCATTGTGTGCCGTTCCCTTCAGGGTGCCATTTGGAATTGGTGTAGATCAGCGCTTCGATGTCAAAATCGGTGGTATAGAGAAGGAACCGTACAAAGGAGCATTTATCGTCGCTCTCTCCGTCGGTCGTTACAATTACCCTGGGCCGCCTGCGTGCATCTTCCAGCTTGAGTGAATAAATGATCTGAGCCATCTCCCGCGGGTTTATTTTCAGTACCAGGTAGGAGTGGTTGGTCGGCTTGTCGGTCTCGGCCCACACATTGCCGCCCTCGTCATCGGCAACGCAGTAACCGTTTTCCACCTTGTCCCAGTATTTGCCGATGCCGCCGCGAACTGCATAAAGCACCGCGGTCTGGTCGTAGGAGGCGTTGGGAGTAATCTTTCCTTCCCGGTAACGGTCTTTCATCCAGGAAGCATGCCTGCTGAAATGCATGTAACCGACATACAGGGGATGGCCCGGGTCCAGTTCATGGAATCGGGGGCCGGTGTGTACAACCATGCCGATCTCAAAACCCGAGAATACAACGGGAACGGTGAGGTTTTCCAGCACATAACGGGTTACTCCCGGCATGCCGCCGTAGAAGTTCCACTCCCAGTCGCCCGAAGGGAACCGGCCGCCCATAATGACGAACTTCTCCACCTTTTTTTCGATCAGCTCTTTGCCGGTCAGGTCAGAAAATTCATCGGG
>SKQJ01000339.1 GCA_007119075.1 Bacteroidales bacterium
CTGGAAATACTCGGGCTTTCCAGCGAAAGCGATCCTCCCGGGAATCTGGAAAAGGTGATGGACCTTATCCATGAGGAGGACAGGGATCGAATAAGCAAAGAAATTGAAAGGACCAGGAAAGAAACAGATACCCCCACCATGTCTTTCCGGATGAAAAAGGGCGGGCATGAAACTATATGGATGGAGACACACGGCAGGGTATACCGTGATGAGAAAGGGGAAGCTGTTCGTATTATAGGCATTGCACAGGACATTACCAGGCGCAGGCAGGCAGAGGAGGCGCTGCAGCAGGCCAGGCAGCAGGCTGAGCTTGCTGCCCGGGCCAAGGATGAATTCCTTTCCACCATGAGCCATGAAATACGTACCCCTCTGAATGCCATTGTCGGACTGAGCAACCTGCTGCTTGACAAGGATCCGCGTCCTGACCAGCTGGAAAACCTCAATACGCTGAAGTTTTCTTCCCGCAACCTGCTGAACCTTATCAATGACATTCTGGACTACAGCAGACTGGAAGCAGGCAAGGCTGTACTGGAAAGGATGGATTACCGCCTGTCGACCCTGATCCAAAGCATAAGACAATCCCACCTTCATTTTGCAAAAGAAAAAAGCAACGAGATGCATTTTTTCGTTGCCGGAGATGTGCCGGACATTTTAAGGGGTGATCCGCATAAACTGGCACAGGTCCTCAATAATCTGATAAGCAATGCCAATAAGTTTACCGGTAATGGCCACGTCACACTGGAAGTAAGGCTTGAAAAACAAGCCGGCAATGAAATATGGCTGCATTTTGCCGTAAATGATACCGGAGTTGGCATCCCCGAAGAGAAGCTCAGCGTCATTTTTAACAAATTCACGCAGGCCGATAGCTCTACCGCGCGCCGCTTTGGCGGGACGGGCCTTGGTCTTTCCATCACCAGGTCGCTCCTGCAGCTGATGGGAAGCGACATACATGCAGAAAGCAGGGAGGGTGAAGGTTCGGTGTTCTTCTTTACGATCAGGCAGCTGAAAGGCGATGAGGAAAAATTCCTTCCGGAGGAAGGAAAAGTTATGCAGCCTGACAGGAAAACGCTTGTAATCAGATCAGAAATGAAAGTGCTGCTGGTCGATGATTCCCCTGTGAACCGCATGGTGCTGAAACAGCAGATCTGGGAATTGTGGTCAGTCATGGCCGGGGAAGCCGGTGACGGACTTGAAGCCATAGACAGGGCAAAGCAGGAAAAGTTCGATCTTATCCTGATGGATATCCGCATGCCCGGGATGGATGGCATCGAAGCCAGCCGGCGAATCCGTCAGCTGGATGCCCATTATGCAAAAGTGCCCATTATTGTTATTACTGCCGATTATTCCATCAGCAATAAAGAGCCTGAATACGATAAATTATTCAACGGTGTTATTACAAAGCCTTTTGATGCAGACCAGCTGTCACGGTCCATTTCGCCCTATGTAAGGGAAGAGGGAGCCCTGGCAAACTTTGATAGCCGGGATATTTCTAATCCTGATTTTGTGCGGATAGATCAGATTTTCGCACGATCCGACAATTCAAAGCAAAACCTTCTTAACACTGCCGTTGCTTCCGTTCAAAACTTCAGGGCGGATTTTTCACATGCCCTTAAGCAGGGAGATGCCGCGCAGCTTGAGGATGTGATGCACAAAGCAAGACCGCTTTTCATAATGCTTGGCCTTGATGATCTGTTTCAGCAGATGGCGGAGATACGCCGGCAAATGGAAGATGGCTCGTCTCCTGCCGGTTTTTTTGAAACCGCAGGATCTGAAACAGACCGGCATCTGGAGCGGCTCATTGGTTTTATCCGCGGTAAGATAAATGACAGGTAAAGATAGAGGTCTTATCGGATGATAATCTTACCAGGTTATTTGATTACCCCCAGCTCCTTCCCGATCTTTTTGAAGGCTGCGATGCATTTGTCCAGGTGCTCTTTTTCATGGGCGGCTGATACCTGCACCCTTATTCTGGCCTGATCTTTCGGCACCACCGGATAATAAAAGCCAATTACATAGATCCCCTCGTCAAGCAGCCGGGAGGCAAATTCCTGGGAGAGCCTTGCATCATACAGCATCACCGCTATGATGGCCGATTGGGTTGGCTTGATATCAAAACCGGCCGATCTCATATTTTCAAGGAAATATTTTGTGTTGCCGTGAAGCTTATCCTGCAGTTCGTGTGTTTCAGCCATCATGTCAAACACTTTGATCCCGGCACTGACAACCGAAGGAGGCAGGGAATTGCTGAAAAGGTAAGGCCTGGACCGCTGACGGAGTATTTCGATGATTTCCTTTCTGCCGGTGGTAAAGCCGCCGATTGCCCCGCCGAATGCCTTGCCCAGGGTACCGGTAATTATGTCCACCTTTCCCCTGACATCGAACAGCTCGGTAACTCCCCTGCCTGTTTCCCCGACTACCCCTGCAGAATGGCATTCATCCACCATAACCATGGCGTCATATTTTTCTGCAAGCCCGATTATCTGATCCATGGGAGCCGCGTTCCCGTCCATTGAAAATACGCCGTCGGTCACTATTACCCGGAACCGATGTGACCGGGCCTCCAGGAGCTTGTTTTGAAGGTCTTCCATATCGGCATTGTTGTAGCGGTATCGATGCGCCTTGCACAGCCTTACCCCGTCAATTATGGAAGCATGGTTAAGGGAGTCTGAAATGATGGCGTCTTCCTGTGAAAGCAATGGTTCAAATGCTCCGCCATTTGCATCAAAACAGGCCGCATACAAAATTGTATCTTCGGTGCCGAAAAATTCTGCAATTTTCGTCTCCAGTTTCTTATGCAGGTCCTGGGTGCCGCATATGAACCTTACCGATGACATGCCGAATCCGCGGGAATCCATGCCATCCCTGGCCGCCCGGATCAGATCGGGATGATTCGACAGACCAAGATAATTATTGGCGCAAAAATTAAGGACCCTATTGCCCCCCTCCACTTCAATAAGGGCATCCTGGGGAGAAACTATTATTCTTTCTTTTTTAAAAAGCCCTGCCTCTTCTATGCCTTCAAGTTCCTTCTGCAGGTGTTCTTTGATTTTCCCGTACATAATGATCTGTTTTGAGGTTTGATACCGTTCCTTTTTCGCGGTTAGTGTAAATATACTCAGAGTTTGTAAAGTCATGAACCGTTAAGGCAAAAAAGCACTGAAAAAGGAAGCATAAACAAGACTTTTTTCATATTTCTGTCATATTGATTTGTTTAGTTTTGTGAAGTCGTCCGCTGCCTGAAGCGGCAGCGGACGATTTTAAAATTTTAATACAGGGTTAATGCGCAAAATTCTGGTGATAGGGTCGACCGGACAGATCGGCTCGGAACTTACGGTAAGGCTTCGTGAGCTGTATGGCAACGAAAATGTGGTTGCAGGAGTGCTGGAAGACCGGCCGCCGGAAAAACTTGACGGTACAGGCCCCTGGGAGAGAGTCGATGTACTGGACAGGCGGGAACTCATTGCATCAGTGAAAAATCACTCCATTGACACGATCGTCAATATGGCGGCCATACTGTCGGCAACAGGCGAAAAAAATCCAATGCTGGCATGGGATGTCAACATGAACGGGCTGATCAATGTTCTCGAAGTAGCCCGGGAATCCAAGATGAAACAGGTTCTGGTGCCCAGTTCCATCGCCGTTTTCGGTCCCTCGGCACCAGCCCGCGATACGCCCCAGGAAACGGTCCTGAAGCCCTCCACTATGTACGGGGTTACCAAGGTTGCCGGTGAATTGCTGGGCGATTACTATGTCAAGCGGTACGGACTTGATGTCAGGGGATTAAGGTATCCGGGAATAATCAGCCATGTGACCATGCCCGGCGGCGGAGCCACCGACTATGCCGTGGCGATATATTATGAGGCGGTCAAAACCGGAAGATACAACTGTTTTGTCAACGAAGACACCCGTCTGCCAATGATGTATATGCCCGACTGCCTTAAGTCCACTATTGAGCTTATGCAGGCCGATTTCGGCCGGTTAAGGCGTCACTGTGACTTTAACGTGGGAGCCATGAGCTTCTCGGCCGGGGAGCTTGCCGCTTCAATAAAGAAGTACATACCGGAATTTGAGATCAGCTATAAGCCTGACAGCCGCCAGGAAATAGCCGATTCCTGGCCCGATTCCGTCGATGATTCGGAGGCCCGGGAGCAGTGGGGATGGAAGCCCGATTATGACCTTGACGCCATGACCCGCGATATGCTGAGGGCAATTCGCGAGAAGCATAAAAAAGGCCTCATCTGAATACCGGCTTTTTCCGCTGCCTGCCCGGTTACCGGCCTTTTTCCGCCACATCCC
>SKQJ01000043.1 GCA_007119075.1 Bacteroidales bacterium
GCAACCATCAACGGAGCCTCCGTATCATTCACCCATGATGCTGACCGGCAAAAAATTGAATTCGATCCCTTTACGCTTTCTGAAGGGCAAAATGTGTTTGAGTTTACATTTTAAAACGTGCCTATGCACCAGTCAAAAATAATGGCATTTCTGAACCAACCTTATCCCTTTTTTTACAGGGGAAAAAACCTGTGGCTTTTCACAGGGGCCATTTTTTTTATGGTCTGGGCTTTTAATTTCCTGTTTGAACCATTTAACGTCTTTCGTCCCGAACACAAATACAGCTACTTTGTAATCTCCCTGCTGCAAGCCTTCATTGCCTCAGCAATAGCCTTTTTCACAACGGGCCTTACCGGGTTATTTATAAATGACCAACAGTGGAAAGTGAAAAAAGAATTTTTACTGATCCTTCTGCTGTTTTTGTTTATCGGAACAGGTATTTTCCTTGGCCGCGATATTGTTTACGATAATCCCGACAACTTTTCCTTAAAATACTTCCTTGAGGAGTTACGCAATACAACCCTGGTCGGCACACTTTTTTTCGCTTTTTTCATTCTCTTCAACTATAAAAGGCTGTCAAATCATCACAGCAAAACCGCCAATGCCCTGAAACTCCCCAGACAGAGTACAGGAAAAAGCCCTGATAAAGAGGTAAAAATCAACACCCACTCCCCCAATGAGGATTTCTATCTGAATCCGGAGGACTTCATTTATGCAAAAGCTGACGGAAACTACCTTGAGGTTTACATTGCCAATCAGGAAAAACCGGAAAGACACATAGTAAGGCTGACCATCAAAGAACTTACAAAGCAGCTTTCAGACTTTTCTTTTATCTTTAAAACCCACAGATCATACATTATCAACACAAACAAGATAACCAAAGTGTCCGGCAATGCCCAGGGTTATCTGCTTACCACCAGCTACCCTTTGGAAAAGATCCCGGTTTCCAGGAGTATGATCCCTGCCTTTAGCTCCCGCTTTTCAGTTTAGGGGGTTTGCAAACCATCCCTTATTTTTTTGCATCTCATCCCTTGCCTTGCAGTTTATCCCAAAACCTTGCCGGACGTCACATGCTTGAGCGGGTGTACGATAGACGGCTTTACCTTCGCAGAAAAACAAGAACGTTATGCGAAGATATGATCTGGACTGGCTGAGGGTAATCGTTTTCGGGTTACTGATATTTTATCATGTGGGAATGTTTTTTGTTCCCTGGACCTGGCACATCAAAAACAATGAGTTTGTTGAAGGACTCATTTATCCGATGATGTTTGTGAACCAATGGCGATTACCCATATTGTTTGTTATTTCCGGTATGGGCACCGCTTTTGCCTTGTCGAAAAAAAGCGGGTGGCAGTTTGCCGGTGAACGCGTGAAAAGACTGTTAATACCCCTGCTGACAGGAATACTGTTGGTAGTGCCCCCTCAGGTATACCTGGAAAGGATAAGCACAGGCGGTTTTTCAGGAAGTTATTTTAATTTCTGGCCAGAATATGCTTTCACCGGAGTCTATCCTGAAGGGAACTTCAGCTGGCATCACCTGTGGTTCCTGCCTTACCTGCTTTTTTTCTCCCTGGTACTGATCCCGGTATTTTTACAAATCCGGAAGCACCCTGACTCCATGATTTTAAAAGGGTTCAGAAAATTGTTTTCCCGCTGGTGGGCCTCTTTCTTTCTGATAATTCCCCTGCTTATGTGGGAACTTTTGCTCAGGCCTGCTTTTCCTTCTACACATGCCTTCTGGGGCGACTGGTACAATATGGCCAGGTACAGCACCCTTTTTCTATATGGATACCTTTGCATTTCTTCTGGCAATTCATTCTGGAAAGCCGTTTCCCACAACAGATACAGATACCTCCTGTCAGGCATGCTTTCATTTTCTCTTTTTCTGCTTGTGGTTGCTGTTGCGGCTAAGCCATGGCATTTGCATGCACTCGCTGTGCTGAGGGTTGTCAATATGTGGTTGTGGATATGGTGCATCCTGGGCTTTGCCAGTGTGCTTCTTAACAAGTCAGGCAAGTACCTTTCCTATGCCAATGAGGCCGTTTACCCATTTTACATTCTTCATCAAACCATTACCGTAACCATTGGTTTTTTTCTGATGAACCTTCAATGGGGCTTTCCTGTAAAATTCACTGTTATGGTAGCAGGTACTTTTGGGATTACATTCTTGCTTTATGAAGGAATCATAAAAAGATGGCCCCTTATGAGGCTTTTGTTTGGATTGAAGAACAGCCCGTGCAGTAAAATCGGGAGCAGGAGTGCAGTACCCTGTGCCTGACGATAGCGCACCAAACGGAGCCACCTATAGCGCTCTAAACAGAGCCCTTAATTGACAATATAAACTTCCGTAAGGTTTTTGGCAAACCATTCCACACCCTTCTCCCCCACCCCCAGGCAATGGGCCGGCAGAAGAAACCTATCCAGACACACAAAGCATAACACTGCCGCACAACTGCCTGCAAAAGAGATGTTTACTGTTGCAGTTTCAGCAGTTGTCTGATCACCTTCCGGGCCATAAAGTCCAGGGCTTTGCCCCTGTAAGCGAAATCATTGAATGATCCGATGATGAATGACCCGGTGAGCGGGTGGTGGAACATGAATGCCCCGGTTACCCCCACACAGCCCCAGCTGTAGGTTTTCTTTGGCATGAGCACCGGAATGGTCTTCATCTTCCAGATTGAGTAGCCATAATTGAAGGCAATGCTGGGGAAACCCATGTTAACGGAATCGCTCAACATGATATCAAGGGTCTCTTTGCCGATGATTGCTCCGTTTACCAGGGCCTTCATGAATACCAGGTAATCCGATAGCGGGGCCGTGATGCTTCCGCCTGCATGGTCAATCTGGTGAACGCCCTTTATCTGCAGGAGGTTGGTGTTCCGGATGTAGAGGCCGGCCATGGGGTGGGGTGATTCTGTTTCGGGCCGGGAAAAGCCGAAGCAAAAGGCGTGCTTCATGCCCAGGGGCTCGAATATGTAGTGATGCATGGCCTCATGGAACTTCATCCCGGTGATCTGCTCAATGATGAAGCCCAACAGGTAATAATTGGTATCGGTGTAATGATGCTTTTTTCCGGGCGGGGCAACCGGCTTCAGGTGTTCCTTCCCCCACTGCACGGCCTCCCTGGTCTCAATGGAAAAATCAGGGTCTTTCCGGAGTTTTTCCAATAAGTCGAAAAACACATCACTCAGCCCGGAAGTCTGCATCAGCAGGTGCCTGACCTGTATCTCTCCCGAATAATCCCTGCCCTTATACACATGCAGGCCGTCCATGATTTCCCGGTCGAGGTGCTTGTGGATGGGGTCTTTGAAATCCAGCTTCCCCTGATCATAAAGCTTGCCGATCAAAGTGGCGGTGAAGAGCTTCCCGACGCTGGCCAGGTGCAGGGGCTGCGCTGTGCTGGCGGGAAGGTCGCCGGTTTTTCCCTCGGCCAGGTTTATGCTGATGTCAAGTTTGTCTGAATCAACCAGCAGGTAAGCATTCCTGACTCTTTTGTCTTTGCGTACCTGTGTCCGAAAGGCATTTTCGATGTTTTTTTGGATGTCGTTGGATGTCATGGGCAAATGAAAAAAGTAAACCGCAAAATAGGAAATAAAAAGAAACAATACCTGTTCTAACCGACGGTCTCAAATTCCGTTTGAGCGCTATACCTGGCAAGATGGGAAATGGATAAATCCATTAAATTTAATATGGCATACCCCATTGCCCACGGTTGAAACCGTGGGCAATGGGGGACACAATCCTGTAATAAAGCCGTTTTAACGGTTTCAATAGATCATCACAAAAATGAATTATGCCACATTCGGTCAATAAAATATGGATTCACGCCATTTGGGCAACCAAAAAGAGAGCTCCATTCATTAAACCTGCCGTTGAAAAAAAAATCCGTCAATTTATATCCGATCAACTTCGTGATCAGGGCTGCCCCGTAAGAACTATTAATGGTATGCCCGATCATATTCATTGTCTTTTTCTTTTAAACCCCACAAAATCCATTGCAGAAATCATTAAACAAATAAAAGGTACCAGCTCTCATTTTGTAAATCGGAACAACCTGATTGCTGAAAAATTTGCATGGCAAACAGGTTATGCAGCTTATTCCGTTTCAGAATCCGGGGTTGATAAGGTATATAAATACATTAAAAACCAGAAAAAAAGACATCAAAAGAAAACATTTGAGCAGTAATACGATGATTTCATTAAATTATACGGTTTTTGATACACATCATTAACCCTTGACAATATTGGAGGGAAATGGATAAAACCATTAAAACCATTGCCCACGGTTTCAACC
>SKQJ01000396.1 GCA_007119075.1 Bacteroidales bacterium
CTTGAATGATGAATATGAAACAGAAGATCTTTCAAATCAATCAAATTCCGGGATACCTGCTCATCCGCCTTATCCTGGGTTACGTATTCCTTGTAGCAGGCTTGCAAAAGTTCATCTTTCCCGATGACATGGGCCCGGGCCGTTTCGTGGAAATGGGTTTCCCGGCTCCGGAATTCACCGCCTATTTTGTTGGCTTCTTTGAGGCCGTGGGAGGCTTGCTGATTTTGATCGGACTGGCTTCCCGGCTTGCTGCCATTCCCCTGGCAATTGTCATGGCAGTGGCTATCATCACAACCAAAATCCCCCAGCTGCCGGAAGGATTCTGGACCTTTGCCCATGCCGCAAGGCTGGACATCTCGATGCTTCTTACGAGCATCTTTGTTATTTACAACGGCTCAGGAAGATCTTCTGTTGACGAGAAGATATCGGGCACTTAATCAAGCGGAGAAGGCCAGTTTGGCGAAGGGGTGCGTGCTTCACGCATAAAGGCTTCAAACCAGGCAATCAACTCAGGATGGTTCCCGGAAATATCATTGTTTTCGCCTATGTCTGATTCCAGATCGTATAATTCAAGGGGTTGATCCACGTTGGTTCTGACCGCTTTCCATTTACCTCTCCTGGCAGCCTGCTGAAATCCGCCTTCATAAAATTCCCAGTATAACGGCCGTTCGGAAAGTTTGGGCTGGGGTTCTCCAAACAGGCTCGGCAACACGCTGATCCCGTCAATTTCGGCGGGGACTTCCGCACCGGCCAGCCCGGCAAGGGTGGGCAGTACATCTGCAAAATACCAGATTGCATCACTCACGGAACCTGCTTTGATTCGCCCGGGCCACCAGACGATCATAGGCGTCCTGATACCGCCTTCATACAAATCTCTTTTCCTGCCTCTCAAGGGACCCGAGCTGTCAAACAGCCCGTCATAACGGTGTGCGGCACCGTTATCAGAGCAAAAGAAAACAATGGTGTTTTTATCGATGCCGACTGACTTCAGCAAATCCATTATACGCCCGGCATCCCTGTCCAGCGCAGTGATCATCGAGGCATAAACCCTGGCCTGTGCGGGCCATTCAGCTGCCTCGGCATATGGCTCAAAGGAGGATATCTGAAAACGGTCGTGAGGAAAAGTGTATGGAAGGTATAAAAAGAATGGCTGATCGCTTTTGCTCTGTCTTTCAATAAATTCAAGGGCGAATTCAGTGATCAGGTCATGGAAATGGTATTTCTCTTCGGCAAAATCTGTCGTAGTACCGGTATTACCTTCAAGGCTGACCTTTTCCATGTTGTGCCAGACATATTCCGGATAATGTGAATGCGCCCTTCTCTGATTAAGCAGACCGAACCATTCGTCAAATCCCTGGAGGTTTGGTATTCCTGTGGTACCTGGTTCTCCCAGACCCCATTTACCAGTCATTCCCGTCACATATCCTGCTTGCTTCAGCACATCAGCAACAGTCACGTCCTTATCTGTCAGCGGCACCCTCAATCCCGCGCTGCCTCCGGTGCAGGGCACGCCACCATGCCCGGGCAGGCCAAAGTTGCCCCGGACGGTGGTATTGCCGGTATGTCTCCCGGTCATCAGTACGCTCCTGGAAGGGGCACAAACCGGAGAACCGGCATATACATCGGTAAACATAATGCCTTCATCAGCCATCCGGTCGATTCGGGGTGTTTGAATCAGCCTTTGTCCATAAACGCCAGCGTCTCCGTAGCCCATGTCATCGACCATGATAAAGATGATGTTCGGCGTTTTTTCTGTTGGTTTGTCTGATGTGGCACAGCTACCTGCAAGCATTACAGCTATGCCCAACCCCACTGAACCTGTTAGAAAAGGATATCCCTCTGCCATAAAATCAACCATCAGATATTTTTTTGAAAAATGACTTTTGCTCTACCTGCCATCTCCGGTAATTTCCATCATAATGGCATGCAGGGCTTCCACCTTGCCGGGGAATTCCTTTGCCAGGTTGTTCTGTTCGCCGGGATCGTCGTTGAGATTGTATAACTGGGGGACGGATATCACGCCCATTTCTATTTTTTTTCGCTCATCAAACGTAATGGCAGCCGGGGCTCCTGGCCTCGGCAGAATATATTTCCAATGTCCCTGCCGCAGTGCAAAGGTACCCGCTTCTTCGAGCAGGAACTCACGTCCGCATTCCGATCTCCCAAGGAGGACATCAAGCATGTCTTCACTGTCGACTGCATGGCCCGACGGGATATTATAGTCAGCCAGTCGCGCAAAAGAGCTGAAAAAGTCGGTCTGTGTCCACAGCGCATCGCTGATCTGGCCTTCATTAACCACACCGGGCCAGTAGGTGATTGTCGGCATTCGGTTGCCGCCCTCAAAAATGCTGTATTTTCCGCCCCTGAAAGGTCCGGCAGGCTTGTGATCACCAAGCATTTCCCATGCCTGGTCCGCATAACCATCATCAAGTACAGGACCGTTATCGCTGGTGAAAATCACCAGTGTATTTTCCGTTAGTCCTCTTTCATCAAGTGCGGCCATGATCCTGCCTACCATATAGTCCATCTGCACGATAGCGTCTCCCCGGGGTCCCATGGTGCTTTTGCCGGAAAACTGCTCATGCGGAATGCGTGGTACATGTATCTCATTGAACGCAAAGAAAAGAAAGAAAGGGGCATCACCGGTGCGGTCAATAAATTCGATGGCTTTCCTGGTAAAGATCTCGGGAAAGTCCTCGTCGCGCCACCACGACTGCTCGCCACCACCCATAAAGCCGATGCGTGGTACACCGTTAACGATCACACCACTGTGCTGCACATCACCTGTCTGCCTGACCATTCCGGGATGTGATAACCCGGTGGGATTATCATAGGGGTTAGGATCCCGTGCGTCGTCGGTAAATGTGATTTCCATCGGGTCATCGGGATCAGCACCGTATACCTGGTGGTTTTCCACATAAACGCAGGGAACCCTGTCATTGGTGGCAGGTATTATGAAACTGTAGTCAAACCCTATTTCAAGCGGCCCGGGTTTGATATCTTTGTTCCAGTCGACCTTTCCCTCGCCCATGCCCAGGTGCCACTTGCCAATAACAGCCGACTGGTAGCCAGCGCTTCCCAGCGCAGTGGCCAGCGTTGGCGTGCCCGGCTGGATAAGCAACGGGGCATCGCCTGGCAGGATGCCTACCCTCATTCGAAAAGGGTAATTACCGGTCAGCAACGAATACCTTGATGGTGAACAAGTGGCTGCGGCACAATGGGCATCCGTAAATCTAATCCCATGCTCTGCCAGGTAATCGATATGAGGTGTTTTTACTCCAATGGCACCATAGCACCCGATATCACCGTAGCCGACATCATCCGCATAAAAGATCAGGATGTTCGGTTTTTCAGGCACTTCAGTATTATCAGGCTGTGCAGGCCCGCACTGGCTAAACCCGATCCCGGCCAGGACACTGCCGGCAGCACAAACATTAATATAATTCATCATATCTGTATGTCATCTGTTTATACCCTGTCAACTTATCTGAGCATTTATACTCTCCAGAACCTCCACATCAATGGACCTGAGACGTCCCTCCGGGCCCGGGGCGCAATTCAGCAACAGGTTGGCTTCCATTTGCGAGGCTATATCAAGCCATTCCAGCACCTGTTCACGGGATGCCACCGAATCGTCCCATTCATGCCAGAACCAGCTTCCGCTTTCGAACTGACCTTCAGGGCCTTTTTGCGACATGGTGGTCTCTATCTGCATGGGGTAATACCGCTCCCTGCCGAGCCAGTTCCAGACCCGCCGGAAGTCGCGAACCTTGGTTGCCTTCTCACCACAGAGAGCATCCACCGGATGCAGGGGCAAGGCAGGATACCGGGTGGTAGCATTGTTCATGACAATGCAATCCGGTTGTAGTTGTTTGACAAACTGGTAAAGATGATCGATCTGCCACCTGAATGCACCTTCCCTGCGCCAGGCATCTACGAAATCGGCAGGCGGAGTATGGGCACCGTCCGGCAGCGACCAGCCCGATTGCTGTTTCCGCCAGAAACCGTCAAACCACAATTCAACTATTTCACCGTAAGTGGTCAGCAGCTCCGTCAGCTGGTTTTTCATAAAACCGACGTAGGCATACTCATCACTGTCATGAAGCGGTTCATGCCTGTCCCACAAGGAGTAGTAAAGACCAAGCTTTAACCCGTATTTCCTGGCTGACCGCGCCAGCTCATCCACTACGTCTCCTTTGAAGGGAGTGGATTTGACCGAATAATCGGTATAAGCTGTCGGCCAGAGGCAGAA
>SKQJ01000014.1 GCA_007119075.1 Bacteroidales bacterium
ACCTTGAAGTCAAAAGACATATTTACCCGGCTGCCGTAATTCCGGTAAAGCTGAATAAGAAACCTGTTTCGCAGGCTATAATCGGAGATATCCTGGCTTTTGGCTTTATCTATATCCTGATTCTGGCAGTCAGCGTGGTAGTCATAGCCTCGCTTGGATACGGCATGGATACCTCCATCGGTGCGGCGGCTGCGTGCCTGGGAAATATAGGGCCTGGAATAGGCATGGTGGGACCGGTAGAGAATTTTGCCCATTTCCCGCTTTCTGGAAAATGGTTTCTGTCCTTCCTGATGCTTTTGGGAAGATTGGAGTTATTTACCGTTCTGGTTTTATTTTTGCCATCTTTCTGGAGGAAATAAAATCCTCCGGCATATTGCAGATACACAGAACGGGCTCTTCAGAGCCTGAGCTCGCCCAGCCCCTGGCGCACAATCAGGGGCTCATCCCCGGTACAGTCGACCACGGTGGAAGGGATGTTTTTCCCGAATCCACCGTCTATCACTACATCAACCTGGGTTTTGAATTTCTCATGGATCAGTTCGGGATCGGTCGTGTATTCCACCACCCTGTCATCGTCATGAATGGAGGTGGTAAGGATCGGATGGCCGAAGTTCTTGACGATTTCGAGTATTATGGGATGGTCGGGAATCCTGATTCCGACGGTTTTCTTTTTGCTTTTAAATAATTTTGGGACATTATTGCTTGCGGGCAGTATAAAAGTAAATGGTCCCGGCAGGTTTTTATTGAGCAGCTTGAATACTGAGCTGCCAATAGGCCTTGTGTAGTCTGAAAGATGTGAAAAATCGTGGCATATGAATGAAAAATCCGCGTCTTTCAGCTTGATCCCTTTTATCCTTGTAACCATTTCAACGGCCTTGTTGTTGAAAATATCACATCCCAGACCATAAACGGTATCGGTGGGATATATGATCAATCCGCCATCACGCAATATATCCACAACTTTTTGTATGGAGCGGAGACCGGGGTTTTGGGGATGGATTTTAAGCAACATTCTTTTTTCTGTTATCCGTTAAGCTTCCGGTGATCCGAAAGGAATTTCTCAAGACCGGCATCGGTAAGGGGATGTTTTAAAAGGCCTGTTATGGCTTCGAGGGGACAGGTGGCAACGTCTACCCCTGCTTCCATGCACCGGGTTATGTGGTGCGTGCCCCGTATCGAAGCAGCAATAATTTCAGTATCGAAGCCATAAATATCGAATATATGTACAAGCTTTTCTATGAGCTCCATTCCGGTTTCGCCGATATCGTCAAGCCGGCCGATAAAAGGCGAGACATAGCCGGCACCGGCCTTGGCGGCAAGCAGTGCCTGACCTGGATTGAAGATAAGCGTGCAATTGGTTTTTATTCCCCTGTCTGCAAGGTAACGGATTGCCTTGATCCCGCTTTCAATAACGGGGATCTTGACAACTATCTGTTCGTGCAGGGAAGCAAGCTTTTCGCCTTCGGCAATCATGCCGTTGAAATCGGTTGATATTACCTCCGCACTCACATCGCCGTCAACTATTTCGCATATTTTGACATAATGGTCAAGAATATTCTTTTCCCCTTTTATGCCTTCCCGGGCCATGAGGGAGGGGTTGGTTGTTACACCGTCTATTATGCCCATCTCATGGGCTTTCTTTATCTGATCGATATTTGCGGTATCCAGAAAAAACTTCATACGAAAAGTTTGGTTTGTAAATATAAAATCGATTATTTGCAAATATACCGGGGCTGCGCAGAGGCTGAAAAGCAAAAAAAGTGGGTAAGCTACTTATATCGCGCCGCTCAACCGTCTACCCTTGCTTCCTTCCGGACCTGGGGGGGTTCAACGGGAGCTGGCCGTATAAGACTTACCCGCTGCAAAGATAACATATCCTTAATATTTTTCCAATTTATGCCGTCGTCTAATGCAAAAAACCAATATATTTGTCAGCATTCAAACAAATCTATGAAAAATGGAAGAGAATAAAAAATCATCGCTACTGAAAAGCACCATGAACTATGGTGTCATGCTCGGCCTGGCACTGGTTATTTACAGTCTTCTTCTCTGGATGTTCGATGCAACCTTCAACCAGGGACTCAGTTATCTTTCATACGTTATTATTATCGGTGGCATTATTTATGCCACCAGGGCATACCGGGACCAGGAACAGGGGGGATACATCAGTTACGGCCGTGCATTGGGCGTTGGGACCCTGACTGTTTTGTTTGCTTCGATTATAACTTCCTTTTATACATATTTGCTTTTCGCAGTCATTGACACCGGTTTGATGGACAGGCTCATGATCATAAGAGAACAGGCACTATACGAATCAGGCCTGAGCGATGACCAGATCGACATGGCGATGGAAATGACAATGCGCTTTGCCAATCCTGTTTTCACGGCCCTATCGGGATTTTTCGGCACAGTTTTCATGGGATTTATCTTTTCCCTTATAACGTCCATTTTCCTTAAAAAGGAAGGAGATCATCCGGAATTGCATTATGGGTAAACTTTTTTAAATATTTAATTAATATATGGATATTTCTGTCGTCATACCCCTTTATAATGAAGAAGAATCTTTGGAAGAGCTGGCCGGATGGATTGAACGTATCATGCAAAAGAATTCCTATACTTACGAGATTATATTCGTTGACGACGGGAGTACCGACAAATCATGGGAAATAATTGAAAACCTTTCTGCCGGTAACGAATCGGTAAAAGCCCTGCGGTTCAGGAGAAATTACGGGAAATCTGCTGCCCTGTACTCGGGATTCGGAGTTGCCCGCGGGGAGGTAATCATTACCATGGACGCCGATTTGCAGGATGATCCGGACGAGATACCCGGGCTGTATGAAATGATAAAGAAGCAGGGCTATGATCTTGTTTCCGGCTGGAAAAAAGACCGGAAAGACCCGCCCGGAAAAAAGATACCCAGCCGGTTTTTTAATTTGACAGCCCGGGTTGTAACCGGAATCGGATTGCATGACTTCAATTGCGGACTAAAAGCCTACAGGAAAGAAGTAGTAAAACGGATAGAGGTTTACGGGGAAATGCACAGATATATTCCTATTCTGGTTAAAAATGCCGGGTACACCAGGATAGGCGAAAAAGTCGTTAAGCACCGCAAGCGACAATATGGCGTGACAAAATTCGGGATAGAAAGGTTTATCAACGGATTTCTTGATTTAATGTCGCTCTCGTTCGTTTCAAGGTTCGGTAAAAGGCCAATGCATTTTTTCGGTGGACTGGGAACGCTGGTATTTATCCTGGGCTTTATGTCGGCTGCGTATCTGGGAATAATGAAACTGTTGCTTTTAAGAGGGGGCATAAGGACTCCGCTTTTAACCGACAGTCCCTACTTTTATCTCTCAATAGCGGCAATGATAATCGGCACCCTGTTGTTTCTGGCCGGATTTCTCGGAGAGATGATATCACGCAATTCTCCCTTCAAAAATCTGTATGAAGTGGAAAAAAAAATAAAAGTATAAATCTTGAAGATCATTCTTATCGGACCCTCTTTTCCGTTCAGGGGAGGAATTGCCAATTTCAACGATTCTCTTTACAACGCCCTGGTCAGAAAACACGACGTACGTATCATCGGGTTTTCATTGCAATATCCCTCCCTGCTTTTCCCCGGTAAATCGCAGTATGATAAAGGTGGCCGTCAGCCGGCTGCCGGGTCGGAAAGACTGATCAATTCCATTAATCCGCTGAGCTGGTTCATAACAGCCCGTGAAATAATAAAATTTGAACCCGATTGCATAATCGTTCATTACTGGATGCCTTTCTTTGCTCCGGCGCTGGGGACAATCGTCAGACTGGTGAAGAGGAAGCTTGACGTCTTGACGATTGGCTTCCTGCACAATGTAAAACCTCATGAAAAAATGACCGGGGGGAACAGGCTAAACAGGTATTTCCTGAGTTCCTGCCAGGGATTCATTGCAATGTCGTCTGCTGTGCTGGACGAGGTTGGCAAGCTTGGGATAAAAAAGCCGGCAAAAATGATTCCCCATCCTTTATATGAAGTTTTTGGCGAACCTTTGCCACGAGAAGCAGCCATTGAACATCTAAATCTGGATGCCGGTCAGGATCATTTGCTGTTTTTTGGCCTTATAAGGCCTTACAAGGGGCTGGATCTTTTGCTCAAAGCCTTTTCCAGCAGGGCGTTGCGCCATCTGAACCTGAAACTGCTTGTGGCCGGAGAATTCTATGGCAATGAAAAAAAGTATCTCGAGCTGGCTGAGAAAACCG
>SKQJ01000295.1 GCA_007119075.1 Bacteroidales bacterium
ATAGAGACCTGTATAACAAAATTCGGCAGCTTCCACGGCCTTTATCACGTGGCGGGGGGCAGCGGAAGAAAATGGGGGGACGGTCCCCTCCATGAGCTTACCCTGGAAGGCTGGAACCGCACACTGGAACTGAATCTTACCTCGTTGATGCTATCCGGCCAGGCGGCAGTGCGTCAATTTATGAAAAACGGCAGTGGCGGCACTATATTGAATATGGGGTCGGTTCTTGGGTTTTCGCCTTCGCCCAGGTACTTCTCGACCCACGCCTACGCCGCATGCAAATCGGCCGTCACCGGATTCACCAGGTCGCTTGCCTCCTATTATGCCGGGCACGACATACGGATCAATGCAATTGCTCCTGCGCTGGTTGAAACCCGGATGGCGGAAAGAGCAGCGGGAGATGAGAAGATCATGTCATATATAAAAACCAGGCAGCCCCTGGATGGGGGGAGGGTTGGCCATGTGTCGGATCTCGACGGACTGGCCGTATATTTTATGAGCGACCTTTCAAAGTTTACCACCGGGCAGGTGGTGGCGGTTGACGGCGGATGGTGTGTGAGCGAGGGGCAATCGTCAGAGTAACTTCATAAATCTAACAGATTATGCCAGATGTAACAACAGGGATCGATCTTGGGGGAACCAGGATAAAAGCCGTGGCCATTGACGGCTCGGGCAACATACTGCACCGGCATTACCAGTCCACCGACGATGCCGGCGATGCGGCATGGAAAAATGCTGTTGCTTTGGCGGTACAGGAAATACAAAGCAATACCGGAACCAAAACCGAAATTGTCGGGATTTCTGCCCCGGGACTTCCTGATCCGGATAATTCGGCTATTGCCTTTATGCCCGGGCGCCTGCAGGGTCTGGAAAATTTTGACTGGACAAGTTTTCTAAAAGCAAGAACCTATGTGCTGAATGATGCAATCGCTGCAATGATGGCCGAAGCAAGATTTGGCGCCGCAGCAAACAAAAAGCATGTAATCATGCTGACTCTTGGAACCGGGGTCGGCGGTGCAATCCTGATTGACGGAAAGCCTTACCAGGGTGCATTCAATAAGGCGGGCCATATCGGGCATATGGTGATCGACAGCGACGGGGAGGCTGACATAATCGGGATGCCCGGGAGCCTGGAGGATGCGATAGGCAACTGCACCATATTAAAAAGGTCGTCGGGCAGGTTCGACTCGACTGCCGGTCTTCTGGAAGCCTGCAGGCAGGGCGACGAATTTGCGTCCGAAGTCTGGCTCACTTCAGTTAAAAAACTGGCTATTGGACTTGCATCGCTGACTAATATCCTTTCGCCCGAAATGATCATAATCGGTGGCGGCATATCGGCGGCGGACAAAGATCTGACGGAGCCCCTGGAAAAATATATGGCAGAGTATGAGTGGCGCACCGGCGGCAATAGGGCGGAAATCACTCTGGCCAGGTTCGGCGACCTTGCCGGTGCGGCCGGCGCGGCCTGTTTTGCCAGGGAAACCGCTGAAAGACAGACTCAAAATAAATTATAGGGTATTATGAACTTCACTGAATCCTATCTGAACCGTTGCGAGGAAATACTCGAAAAAGTAAAGGCGCAGCAGTCCCTCATAAGAAAGGCCGCCCAAATGTTTGCCGACACGATTCTGGGCGGCAGACTGGTTCATGTTTTCGGCAGCGGGCACAGCCGGATCATGGTCGAAGAGATGTGGCCCCGGTATGGTTCATTCCCGGGTTTCAACCCGATAGTCGAATTATCCCTGACATTTCACAACCTGGTCGTTGGCGCCAACGGTCAGCGGCAGGCCATGTTTCTGGAAAATGTGAGCGGTCTGGCAGCCCGCATTCTGCGCAACTTTGATATTGCCGTGCCTGATACGGCGCTGATAATCTCTTCGAGCGGATGCAACCTGGTGCCTGTTGAGATGGCAGAGTTGTTCCGGCAAAAGAAAATAAAGGTGGTCTCGATCATCACAAAGGAGCATTCTCTAAAATCGGCCAGCAACAGGCCTGACGGGAAAAAACTTGGCGATTTCTCCGATCTTGTGCTGGATACCGGGGCACCTGCCGGTGATGCCATGGTTTATATCCCCGGCCTGGATACACCCGTTTCTCCCGGTTCCACGATCGGGGGAGCCATGATTGTAAACTGCATCAAGGCCGAGCTGGCGGCACTTCTGACTGCCGC
Organism: Bacteroidales bacterium; assembly: GCA_007119075.1. Lineage (GTDB taxonomy): Bacteria > Bacteroidota > Bacteroidia > Bacteroidales > PUMT01 > PXAP01. The sequence goes on from SKQJ01000295.1 coordinate 2,171, forward strand.
AGGCGAGCCTCCCCTGGTTCTGACGGGAGCCTCTGTTGTGGGCAAGGCCAGGGCGGAATCCCTCTTTGAAAGCGCATACGATGAGCATGCGCGCAGAATGGCCAGGCTATATGGGAATGCAGGAAAACAAGATAAATGATGCAGGTATGTTGCAAGCTGGAGCGCAACCCTGCATGGAATGCTGGAAAACAAATTGAGTGATGGAAAAGGTAAATTTCAAATCACTGCAAACAAGCCTGGAAACCGATATTCTCATTATCGGTGGCGGTTCGGCGGGCTGCACTGCCGCACTTGCATCATCGGGAAGAGGATACAAAGTGACCCTGGTGGAACGGTACGGCTTCCCTGGGGGAACCTCAACCCAGATGCTGGATACTTTTTACGGGTTTTTTTCGGTGGGAAATTCTCCCCGGAAAATTGCGGGAGGATATCCCGATATGGTGGTCAACCGGCTTGATGAAACGGGCAACATATTTCTGCGGCCCAATACCTACGGGGCAGGTACCGGTGTAACCTATAATCCGGAACGGCTCAAGCTGGTATGGGATAATTTGCTGGCAAAAAAAAACGTGCAACTGTTTTACCATACCATGCTGGTTTCCGTTGAAAGTACGGAGGAACGTTCCTCATGCATATTCTATCATAAAGGCTGGGGTTTTTTCAGGATCATTGCCAGACGAGTCATTGATGCGTCGGGGGATGCGGATTACTGTTATCATGCCGGACTTCCGTTTGAAAAGGCGGGGGAGGAGGGGCCGGTGCAAAGCATGACTACCACCTTCCGGATGGCTAATGTTGACTGGAACGCTTTTGTTAAGGCCGGCGGCAAGGAGATGCTGAAAAGGAAAATGGCCGATGCAGTGGATAAGGGCACTTATCTGCTTCCCCGCAGGGAAGGTTCAATACATGAGATGCCCCAGCCGGGCTGTGCCTCAACCGTTGCCGTTAAAGTGACCGGCCTGGATCCCTGCGATGCCGGACAAATGACCGCCGCCGAAATGGAAGGGCGCCGTCAGGCATTCGTTTATGAGGATTTTTTCAGGGACGAAGTGCCCGGATTCCGGGATTCGAGGATCATCGGACTGTCTCATCAGATCGGGGTGCGCGAGACACGCCGGGTTTACGGACTGGAAAGGCTTTCGCTGGAAGATTGCATGAACACTGTAATGCCGGCCGGCCGTATCCTGCTCTGCGGGGCTCCCCTGGAAGACCATCGTGAGAGCGGGGCCGGGATGCCTGAGACATTCTGGAAATATATTCCCGGTACCGGGATATACGGGGTATCATATGGCACTATAGTTCCGCAAAATTCACAGATCGCCTGGGTGGCAGGCCGGTGTTTTTCCGCAACCCATGATGCTCATTCTTCATGCCGTTCAATGGCCCAGACTATGGGCATGGGGCAGGCCGCCGGACTGGCTGCCGTTCTCTCCCTTGAAGACGACAGCAGTGCCGCCGGCATCGGTATCAAGAAATTACAGGACATGCTTGTCCAAAACGGGGCAATTCTTGACATTCCTGACAGAATTGCCGACACCGGCAGGGACGGCTGGAAAAATAATTTCTTATGACTAAGACGGGCGGTGACAAAAAATTTGCAAGGACGGTGCTCGGCGATATCGACTCCTCGGAAATGGGGCTTACATATTCGCACGAACACATAATAATTGAAGAGAGTTATCCTACGGTTGCCAGTCCCGATTTCATTCTGAACGACGTGGACCGGGCAAGCTCTGAGCTGTCCCGCTTTTATAGCGCCGGCGGCCGCACAGTGGTTGATACCATGCCGGCAGATTGCGGCAGGAATGTGGAAAAGCTGGCAGAAGTGTCTGGCCGGTCGGGGGTGAATATTATCGCACCCACCGGGATCCATCTTGAAAAATATTACCCGCCCGGTCACTGGAGGTATTCCTATACTGTCGACCAGCTTGCCCGGCTTTTTATTGATGATATTGTTTCCGGCATTGACCGGCATGATTATTCCGGCCCCCTGGTTGAACGGACGCCCTGCCGCGCCGGAATCATCAAAATCGCCACAG
>SKQJ01000057.1 GCA_007119075.1 Bacteroidales bacterium
AAGGGGACGAGTCTCACCGTCAGCCTTAACGGATCGGGCTGTAGCATAAACAGCTATTCCTTTGGTTTGATAAAGTGATGTCAGCAGAGGGAATTTACGCAAGTTCTGTCTCAGGATTAACCCCGCGGCTTCAATTTAGCCATGCCGGGAAAACCTGTCCCGGGCCGATCGCCATAAACTGTACCAGTCCCCCCCGCGGCTTCAATTGTCCCGGCCCGATCAGTCCCCCGCGGCTTCAATTGTACCCGCCCGATCGCCATAAACTGTGCCAGTCCCCCGCGGCTTCAATTTAGCCATGCCGGAAAAACCTGTCCCAGCCCAATCACCATAAACTGCACTGCAATGGCAGTCACAATAATGCCAAAGACCCTTGTGAAGACATTAAAAACAACGTGGTCCACCTTTTTTTCAAGAAAATAGGAGCTCTCGAAAACAATGAATAATACCAGGAAAGTAATAATGATTATGCTCGTCAAAACCAGGTAATCCTGCCAGGTTTCGGCTGAAGCCCCGAAAAGGACTACCGTCGTTATGGATCCCGGTCCTGCCAGCGCCGGTATCAGCAGCGGGACGATGATCTTCCTGAATCTTTGCTTTGCCAGGTCCAGTTCATTATCGCCTTGCTCATCCCTTTCAGAAAGTTTCGTTGCCGAACCCTCGATCATTGATATTCCCGTTAACAGCAGCAGGATGCCTCCCGCTATCCGGAAAACAGGCAGGTCGATATTAAAAAAATTCAGAAGGTGTCTTCCCGAGAAAAAGAACACGATCAGTATCAGCAAAGAAGAGAATATTATCAGGTAAGCTATATCCCGGCGTACGCTTTTGCTTTTCACATCATCTGTCAGTTCGCTCCATAGCGGCCAGATGCCGATCGGATTGACGATGGCAAACATTGCCGCAAAAAAATTCAGGTAGAAGTTCCAGTCCATTTCCAGGCATATTTATTAATTACAAATCAGTTTTTTCCGGTCCCGCATGTCCTGACACAACAGGGCACCCGGCATAGTATATTTTATGCCTGGCCATGATTCGCCCACCTGGGGAAAACTTCGCCGACACCTTCCACCACGAACTGAAAAGCTATAGCGGCAAGAATGACTCCGAACAGTTTTGTCAGCACTGCGAAAACCAGCCTGTCAACGCGGTTTTCTATCCAGTTCGATTCCGCGAAAGTGAAAAATAGCAAAGCCATTACAAGGACGATCACTCCGGCAAGAACAAAATAATCAATGATAAAAGCTTCGGAGGAGAAAAGAATCACCGTTGCGATAGTCCCCGGCCCTGCCAGCCGTGGTATCGCCATGGGCACCAGTATTTCCCTGTATCTGTTAACAGCAATAGTCCTGATGTCTTCGTCTTTTTCTTCATGATGAATTCTTTTCCCGAAAGAACCGCTCACCATAGCAAACCCGGCTCTGAGCAACAGGATGCCTCCCGCTATCCGGAAAACCGGAAGGTCGATTGAAAAGAAATTCAATAACGGCTTACCGGCAGCAAGAAAAACAAGCAGTATGGAAATAGCAGTCAGCACCAGCAACAAAGCGGTGCGTCTCCGGGCTTTCCTGTTCATGTCGCCTGTAAGTTCGCTCCACATCGGCACTATTCCGACAGGATTTATTATCGAAAACATGGCAATGAGAAAACTCAGGTAAAAATTCCAGTTCATCTCTTTTCTGCTTCCGCCTGAACGTCAATTCCGGGTTTACTAATAAAGTTATAAAATAACCCGGTCAAAAAACAGGATTTTTGACACACAGAGAATTCTTGCCGGATCAAAAAGATGCACGGGACCAGCTCACCTGGCTGAGGTTTTGTGACTGCAATGCACAAGCAGTGAGTACTTCACACCTATTGAAGCCCGAGACAGACCGCATCTCAGACCGCCTGGGTTGTTAAATCTTGAAAATTTTGGGTGGCGGTAATGTTTTCATTATTTTCTTTCCGAACGCTGATGAGGGTTTCAGGAAATCAATTTCAGGGAAGAAACCTTAAAGGCTCCTTCCCCGAAATCAACTGATCATCAGTTTGCCAATTGGTTAATATTAAGATGCTTGATGTTATAAATCAGGGGTGTTGAATTCGAAAGGTTGTCGTTCAGCGGACACCGGTCCTTTACCTGCTCGAAAAGCTTACTTATCAGCTCCTGGGAAGCCTCGGTTTCAAGTTCGATATCTACAGTCAGGGATTCAAATCCGGCCCGGTTGGCTTTTGACAATCCAAGCAGCCTTTCGGGATTTATGTCTCCGTTGATATTAATTTTTATATTGCTGACGGTAACCTGAAGCTCTTTGGCTACCAGATGGATAACCACATTTATACAACCGGCATATGCTGCCAGCAGGTATTCCACCGGATTAGGGGCACTGTCCAGCCCTCCGAGTTCTTCGGGCTCATCAACTATAAGACTGAATTGCCTGGCTTTGCCATCGTAACGGGTGGCTGTTATACTGTTGCCGCTGATAGAAAAATTTAATTTGCTCATAATAATTATTGTTTAAGTTTGACATTGAATTATACTGATAAAACATACGGGTAATAATAGCCTGATGCATGCCCTGCCGGCGCCCTGCTGGGACGAACATCAAACTACAATTGCCCGGAAATAAAAAAACAGTGGATTTTTAGCCTGATGTGCTTAACACATACAGCACATGTCCATAAAAGAAACGGAAATTAGTCCTGAATAAGGAGTTTGCGGATGATTTATCCTGGAAGATTCGAATATGTATTGTGGTATACACATAGAGGGTTGAATTTCTCATACAAAGAAAAGCTGTTTTATTTAAATATCCAAATATATAGATGCAGACTCTGTTCTTTCCTGATAAATTCAGTTCCTCGTTTTGCCCTTCATCGCGGTCATAAGTCGGATTAATTTGTTGAGCTTAAGATTCCCCGATGGTCTGGAACAACCGGTATTATGGGATTCAATAATTTGAAAAGTTTATGAAAAAGAAAGCCCTTTTCATTGGCAGGTCAACCATTGATCACACCTATTTGCTGGATTCATTCCCGCGCGAAAACACAAAGGTGTTTGCTGACAGGTATTTGCGACAGTTTGGCGGACCGGCCCTTAATGCGGCGATCACATTTAATCTGCTGGGCGGCCATGCCGGACTATTATCTTATTTCGGGAATTGCGATTCAATGATGAACATAAAGAATGAATTGAGGGAAAAATATGATATAGGCATTGTCGATCTCATTAAGGAGGGCAGATATCGGTTGCCCGAATCTTCGATTTTTGTCTGCGGCAGCTCAGGTACCCGGACAATAGTCAATCCTCCCCGGCAGGATCATCGTGAAGATATCTGTTATGAAAATCTGAATCTGGCTGAAGCGCCTGTCATATTGCTCGATGGTTTTGTGTTTTCCGGAAGGCTTAAAACAGAATTGCTCGAAGCAAGGAAGAAAGGTTCAATGATCGTACTGGATGGCGGAAGCTGGAAAAATGAAACGCCTGGCATTCTGGAAACCGTTGATATCGCCATTTGCAGCAGCAAGTTTTTAATGCCCGGAGGCGATATGGATCAAACCGTTTCCGAAATGTTTAACAAAGGGATTGATTTTATTGCAATTACAAATAATGAAAAGGGTATAATTGTTTATCAAAAAAACAGTGTGGCAAAAATTCCCGTTCCGGAAGTCCGTGCCATTGACACACTGGGTGCCGGAGATGTTCTTCATGGCGCTTTCTGCTATTATCTGACAGAAGGATACGATTGGATGGAAGCGCTTCGCCGGGCAGCTCAGATCGCCTCCCGGTCATGTTGTTATTTTGGCACCCATGCCTGGAAGGATCACGATCCCGGCAATGGTTTATGAGCGCTGGTTTTTACGGCCTTTACCAGGAAGGATCACGATCCTGGCGAAGCGTTATGACCGTTGGTTTTTACAGCCTTTACCAGTAAGGATCACGATCCTGGCGAAGCGTTATGACCGTTGGTTTTTAAAGCCTTGAGCCGGTCCGGGAATTGGTCAGGATATATTCAATCACATAGTGGCCGTCTTCTTCCGTTCCGGGACTGAATGCTTCAAGCAGCACTGATTCCCTCCCGGCCGGCAATTCTATACCGTTATATGACATTTCCCGTATCACCGTATTGTCAGGAAGCTTTACCCGTACTGTCAGGTTGACGGTTTTTTCTTCTCCCCAATGGATAATGAGCGGCTTAATAAGATCTTCGGG
>SKQJ01000360.1 GCA_007119075.1 Bacteroidales bacterium
GTAACCGAATTCGTGCAGAGGGAGCCCCGCAACGGCGCACCCGCCACCCGTGAAACAGAGGTTTTCCTGCTTTACGACGACGATTACCTTTACATAGGGGTAAGGTGCTATGACGAGCCGGGAGGGGTGATCGGAAGGGAGATGGCACGGGATGCCAACCTGAGCAATGATGACAGGATCCAGATAATTCTCGACACATATCTGGACGGCCGCAATGCCTACTGGTTCCAGATCGGTCCGCGCGGATCGATCGGCGATGCGGTGATAAGCGCAAACGGACAGGGGTTTAACCGGGAATGGCAGGGGCTATGGGACGGCAGGGCCACCATTCAGCCCCACGGCTGGGAAGCTGAAATAGCCATTCCCTTCAAGACACTCAATTTTGAACCCGGTCAATCCACCTGGGGCTTTAAATTCATTAGATACATACGCCGTAACCTGGAGGCGGTCTACTGGCCTTCTGCAAACCTCAATAACCACCGGTTCCAGGTTTCGGATGCCGGTCAGATGCACGGACTGGAAGGAATAAGCCAGGGCGTCGGACTGGATATCAATCCCTGGGCCCTTGGCGGCCGCCGGCAGCAGCCGGGCCAGGGAAGCTCATTTCTGGGCGATGCGGGGGTGGATGTCTTCTACCAGGTGACCCCGGGCCTCAGGGGGGTGGCTACCCTGAACACCGACTTTGCCGAAACAGAGGCCGATACACGGCAGATAAACCTCACCCGTTTCAGTCTCCACTTCCCCGAAAAAAGGGATTTTTTTCTTGACGGCGCCAGCTATTTCAATTTCGGCATTTACGGCGATCAGGAAAATCCGTATTCAAGAAGGATAATTCCCTTTTTCAGCCGGCGCATCGGGCTTGACAGCGGGGGAGAGCCCCTTCCCGTGCTGGGAGGCGGCAGGATCACCGGACAGGCGGGCCACTGGAATATCGGACTGGTGAATATTTTCCAGGAGGCGCAGTTCGACAACAACAATTTTACCGCCATGCGGGTTTCCCGCAACCTTGGCAGGCAGTCGTCGGCCGGCATGATCGCGACCCTGGGCAATGCAACCGCCGCCGGCAGCAACACGCTGTACGGACTGGATACCAGGCTGGCAACCTCAACGCTCGGGGGGGATAAAAACCTTGCCTTTACCGCCTATGGCCTGCGGTCGGTCACCGGGATCCCCGAAATCCCCGAAATCCCCGGCATCTCCATGGAGGCTGGAAATGCGTTCGGCGCCGACCTTAATTATCCGAACGACCTTTTTTTCGGCAGGGCAGGGTTTCTTCAGATCGACGACGGCTTTAACGCCGGCATCGGCTTTGTTCCCCGCCGGGGCATCAGGGAATACTATTTCTCTGCGGGCGCCGGTCCCCGGCCCGGCCGTTTCGGCCTTCTGCAGGTGATCTCTATGGCGGAGCTGGATCATATTTCAGGTGTCGGCGGACAGCTGCAGACAAGGCAAATCGACCTGACCCCGGCAAAGCTCCGGTTTATCAGCGGGGAGGAGGCACAGGCCCGGGTATCTTTTTTTCATGAGAGCCTTCCGGCCGATTTCAATCTGCTCGGGCAGATACTTATTCCGGCGGGGGCATATGATTTCACAACCAGTTCCGTTACGGCGGGTTCCGCCAGGCAAAGGAACTTCTGGGCCACCATGGGATATTCATGGGGAGGCTTTTACAACGGGCAGAACAGGACGGTACAGGCAACGGCCGGATGGCAGGTTTTTGTCAACCTGTTTCTGAGCGCCGAGGCAGAGAGGAGCTATCTCTCATTCCCCGGAAGGGATATGGAGGTGGGGATATACCGCGGGGTGATGAATATCCTCTTCAACCCCCGCGTCAATATGTTCACCTTTGTCCAGTATGACGATGTGACTGAAGTGGCCGGATGGCAGACCCGCTTTCGCTGGATACTGAGGCCCGGCAGGGAAGTGCTTGTGGCCTGGAACTCAAATATTGCCGATCCGATGGACCGGTTTGCCGTTTCGGAAAGCTCGCTGAGACTGAAAATAAAATATAATGTGCGTTTTTGATCTTGTCATAATTGGCTTATTTTTATGCTGAATACAAAAACCGCACAAATGGGGCACATCCTTTTTTCCATACTCTTCTGGCTGTTTGTGGTCGTTTCGTCTGTTGTGATCTTTTGCGGCGCCCTGGTGGTCTGGCTGGTGACTTTCCCTTTCGACAAAAGGGGGTGGGTGCAGCACCGTTATTCCTGCTTCTGGGGTTCGATCTACATCTGGCTGAACCCCTTCTGGAAGCTTGAAACAGAGGGCCGCGAGAAGATAGACCAGTCCGCCGTCTACATCGCGGTGTCAAACCACCAGTCCATGCTCGATATCCTGGTGCTCCATACCCTTTTTTTTCACTTCAAGTGGGTCTCCAAAAAGGAAAACCTGTATATGCCTTTCGTGGGCTGGAATATGATGCTCAACAGGTATGTGATTGTTGACCGGGCCAGCAGGAAAAGTTTGATAAAGATGATGCGCGACTGCCTCTACCATATCGAAAAGGGAAGCTCCATCATGATCTTCCCGGAAGGGTCGCGCTCTTTCGACGGGAAGCTCAGGAATTTCAAGGACGGCGCCTTCAGGCTTGCCCTTCAGACCAACTCTCCCATACTCCCCATCGTACAGGACGGAACCTGGCGGGCCCTTAAAGGGAAAGGCCTGACAGTAAACGGCAGGACCACCATTAAAGTGCGGGTACTTGATCCCATCATGCCCCACGAGTTCGGCGATACGGATCCGCACAGGCTGGGCGAAAAGGTCAGGGCGGTCATGGAATCAGCCCTTAATGAAATGCGCCAGCCACCGGCCACGGAGGAGAGAAAACAGGTCCTTGCCCGGAAGGGGGGGAAGCCTCCCGGTTAACCGAAATGCTTCTCGATCAGCTTATGCACATAGTCATTGCCCAGCTCCACGGCCTTTAGCCAGTCCTCCAGGGCCCCGTCCCTGTCGCCCAGGCGGTATTTAGCCTGCCCCCTGTAAACATAAGGGTCTGTAAACCTGGCAAAGTGCTTGATCTCATTGTCAAATTCCGCTATCGCACCCTGATAGTCGCCGGAATTATACTTCTCGACCCCCTTGCAGTAAGATTTGTTCATAATATATGGTTCGATTCTTTATATTGCCGGTCGTGCGCTGGGCGGCTGTTCTCCGGGATGCCACTTTTTCGGTCCCTGTTCACGGGCAAGCGCCCTTTCAGCCTGCTCCTGTTCGATCCAGTTCAGGCGGTTCAGATATTCCTGGCGGCTTTCGGGTTCGGTCAGCGATGCCAGTATCCGTGGATTAAGGGATTTTAAATATTCCTCGGTCAGGTATTTGTTGTAAGCGCGCGCTTCCCTGCGCATTTCCGATAAAAGCTTTTCGAGCCTGGCGGTTTCCATAGTGAAATAGTTAAGTTAAATGGCTATTATGATGCTGAGCCTGATAATACATCAAGGCTTTTCAATAAGCGGATCAGCCAAAATCTGTGCCACACGGCGAAACCGGACCGGCCCGGCCGCCGGTTGAGTCTGCCAAACCCTTATTGGCGGGGAAATTGTGAATTTTTCACCGGTCCGATAGCGGGGAAACCGTTACCGGGAAATTGGGGATTTTTTGTTCCGCAAGCTGTGGAATCTGCCTAAAGGATTGGGTATGCCGCCCGGGCAGGAGCACGCTGGTACAGGCTGGGTGCCTGATGGGAATAAAGGCAGCCCGTGTTCGCATTGGGATATATTTTGCCTAATTTTGCTGTTTTGTCCAAAACAGCTGTGAGAGCCGATGACTGATGCCCTGACCTTTTACACGGAGAAATATACCGGCTATTCCGCCCGGCTGAAGGAAATAAGGCGCCGCCAGCGGGCAATGGTCATCGGCAGGCTTGTTATGTTCGGCCTGACGGTGCTGGTTCCGTTCGCCTTTGCCGGCCTGGGATTGTTTCCCGCCCTCGTGGCATTTCTTTTGTTTCTATCCGGATTCCTGCTTCTGGTAAAAATATCGGTCCGGCTCGACAGGAAGGGCAGATACATGGCGTCGCTGATCGATATCAATACCAGGGAGCTGGAGGCTTTGCGGGGCAACTTCAGCTCCTTAGACGATGGAAGCGAATTCTCCGATGCCGATCACCGGTATGCAACGGATCTTGACATTTTCGGCCCCGGTTCGCTATTCCAGTATATTAACCGCTGCTGCACCGGCAGCGGGAAGGAAA
>SKQJ01000404.1 GCA_007119075.1 Bacteroidales bacterium
AATTTCAACCTGGCTACAAACGAATCATACAAGGATAAATCGGGTGAAAGGGTGACCCAGACGGAATGGCATCGGGTGGTGCTATGGCGCGGACTTGCTGAGGTCGCCGAAAAATACGTAAAAAAGGGCGAGCTCCTTTATATCGAAGGACGTCTCAGGACACGGTCCTGGGAGGACAAGGAGGGGGTCAAGCGTTATACAACCGAAGTTTTTGCCGATACGATGAAAATGCTTGGCAGAAAATCTGACCAGGCCGCTGATACTCCTGCTGAAGGGGCCATGGAAAGCGAGGGATCCGATTCCGACGTGCCTCAGAATGATGATCTTCCCTTCTGACAATAACCGGATTCCCTGAGATTCGGAAATTTTTCCGCTGTCAGTCCCCATGTATTTCCGACAGTTGTCATTATTGGACGGGCCGTTATATAACATAACCGGCAAATAACCGTTTAGTCGGTTATCATGTGCAATTATCAGCAATTTATTTATTAACTTGCGATGTCTTGAGCAGCATGCCGGTCTGCGATGCTTGTACAGGGACACGTTGCGACAGAGTGAGCATTATGCTGCTGTGCGGTGCCAGGAGTGACTTTTCCTGCATCACTTGAAGGTTATGGAATCAGGCGCACTAAACGCTGATTGAATTGCTCATAAGCCAATAATGATCTTAAGTCTGCCTTGGAAGACAGCGAGTTTTATTTAGGATTTCTTAATAGTTCGGATATTGCATTTTATCCGTTCACCCCTGCTTTGGGCCTTGGCCTTCTTGCACTGGTGATCCTTCTGATCTGTTCTGCCATGATATCCGGTTCGGAGATCGCTTTCTTTTCATTGTCTCCGGGCGACCTGTATCAACTTGACAAAAGAGACAGTCCGGCCGCCACGGTGGTCCTGGAGATGCTCGACAACCAGAATAAGCTGTTGGCAACTATTGTTATAGCTAATAATTTTGTAAATATTGCCGTTGTTATTCTGGCAACTATAATTACCGATCAGCTGGTTGATTTTTCGGCCGCTCCCGCTCTGGGATTTGTCATCAAGGTAGTTGTCATAACCTTTCTGTTGCTGCTTTTCGGTGAAATACTCCCCAAGTTATATGCCAGTTACAAACCCTTGAGTTTTTCGTCGTTTATGGCACATCCTCTGAGGGTTTTGCAGAAGCTTTTCAGTCCCTTCAGCTCTCTTCTCGTAAAATCGGGATCGCTCATTTACCGCAGGGTAAACATGGCCGGAGACAACCTTTCGATCGATGACCTGTCCCATGCTCTCGATCTGGCAGCCCCTTCCCTGCCCGAAGACAAAATGCTCCTCCAGGGAATAATTGATTTCAGCAACAAGGATGTCACGGAAATCATGAAGCCCCGCATTGATGTGGTTGCTGTCGATACTTCCACGGCTATGAGCAAGCTTATATCGATAATAATCGAATCAGGCTATTCCCGGATACCCGTATACGCCGGAACTTTTGATGATGTCAGGGGCATACTCTATGTCAAGGATCTGCTTCCCCATCATCAGAAAGGCGATTCTTTCAGATGGCAAACCCTTATAAGGCCGCCCTATTTCGTGCCGGAGACAAAAAAAATAAACGACCTGCTAAAAGAATTCCAGACCCAAAAGATACATATGGCGATCGTTGTTGATGAATACGGGGGAACAACCGGCATTGTCACCATGGAAGATATTCTGGAGGAAGTAGTTGGCGATATCAGCGACGAATTTGATCTTGAAGAACTATACTTTTCCAAGCTTGATGACCGGAATTACCTGTTCGAAGGCAAAACCCCGCTTAATGATTTTTTTAAGATACTTAACATTGATCCTGAGATTTTCGAGGGAATACGAGGTGAAGCCGACACCCTGGCAGGACTGATACTCGAATATGAAGGCGAAATTCCCGAAAGGAACAAGAAAATAATATTCAGGGAATTTGAGTTTAAAATAGAATCGGTAGATAACCGGCGAATTAAGCAAATAAGGCTTTTTATTAACAGGGAAAAGGGAAAATCCGGCAATGATAAGGAAAACCGCAATAATGAAAAAAAGGAAAACAAGGGAAACATCAAATAAAAAAGCTGCGATATCATGGACAGGCGCTGCAATAATAACGGCAGCCGTTCTGCTGACCGCAGCTCTTGCAGTTTCATGCACGGCCGATTATTCGCCAAAACCACAGGGTTACTTCAGGATTGATTTTCCGGAAAGATCCTATGCAGTTTATGACGGACAGTGTCCCTACAGTTTCAGCTATCCTTCATTTGCCGTGATCTCCGGGGATACCGGCAGGACGGCTCAGCCGTGCTGGATAAACATTGATTTTCCGGGTTTCGGGGGACGGCTGCATATAAGCTACAAGAAAGTTGACGGAAATCTTGCCGAGTATGCCGAAGATTCCCGGAAGCTTGCGTTCAAGCATACCGTAATGGCCGATGCAATTGATGAAAGAATGTTTGTCAACGAAAAGGACAGGGTATACGGCGTATTATATGACATAAAAGGAAATTCTGCGTCCGCTCTTCAGTTTTATCTTACCGACAGCAGCCGTCATTTTTTCAGGGGCGCTTTGTATTTTAATGTGCAGCCCAATAAAGATTCTCTCGCCCCCGTAATTGATTATTTCAGGGAAGATATACTTTATCTGATAGAAACTTTTGCCTGGAAGTAATTTAGTTTTTGTTAAAATTCAGAATTGTCCCCATGGGCCTGGTAATGAAAAAATATGTGCACGACGACTGTCTTCTGGGGATCTGGGAAATCACTGAAGGTTTTGCCTTGCTTTACAATATGCTCGATCTCAGTGACGAGGAAAAGGACACCCTGAACAGCTTCAAGAGCCATAACAGGAAGCTCGAATGGCTTAGCGTGAGAGTGCTGCTGAATCATATGACGGGTCCCGGAATCAAAATATTTTACAACAGCAACAAAAAACCCTTTCTTACCGACAGGAGCTACCATATAAGCATTTCCCATTCCAATAAGCTGACTTCCATAATGCTTAGCCAGAGGCATCGCATAGGACTGGATCTCGAACATGTCTCAAATAAAATCTCCAGTCTCGCCGGAAAGTTCCTTACTCCGGAAGAGGAAAGGGCAGTCGACCCGGGATGCAGGAAATACCATGTCTACCTTTACTGGTGTGCCAAGGAGGCATTATATAAAATATGCGACAAGCAAAATATCAATTTTCGTGAGGACATAATAATCGATCCTTTTGTCCCCGCCGCCGAGGGGACCGTTACAGGCAAAGTCCATACCGATGCCATCAGGGAGGACTTTACCCTTAAATATTTCAAGTATGATGACTACGCCATAGTATGGTGTTTCAAGTGACCGGAAAATGATCTACGATTCAATACTCAAACCTGTAAGAAAGAAAATGCTTGCCCTCCTGATCGATCCCGAGGAAACCGGTTGTGAAGATATTCCCGTGCTTCTCGATTTTGCAAATGAAGCGGGAGTTTCATTTGTGCTGGTGGGGGGGAGCCTGGTTAACAGGCCGGTTGACCGGCATATTGAGGCTATACGCAATTGCACTGCTGCCAGGGTGCTGCTGTTTCCCGGCAGTCCCGGCCAGCTCAGCAACAAGGCAGACGGATTGCTTCTTCTGTCGCTCATATCCGGCAGGAATCCTGAATTTCTCATCGGCAACCATGTCATCGCGGCACAGTTTTTAAAAAACAGTTCGCTTGAGATCATCCCCGCAGGTTATATGCTGATTGAAAACGGTGCCATAAGCTCTGCCGAGTACATAAGCAATACTAAGCCGCTGCCGCGGGACAAGCCCGCTATTGCAGTATCCACCGCAATAGCGGGCGAGATGCTCGGATTAAAGCTTATTTACCTTGAGGGCGGGAGCGGAGCAGGCACTATAATACCTCCCGGACTGATTTCTGCCGTCAGGGAGAGCATCAGCATTCCCCTGGTTGTCGGAGGCGGAATCAAAAATGCTGCTGATCTTAGAACCGTGTTTGATGCTGGTGCTGATATAGCCGTGATCGGGAATGCCGCCGAACATAATCCCGGCATATTCAGGGAGCTTCTGCAGGAGCTTCCCGGCAATCAGCAAAACCGGATGTAAGCACCGGGCCTGGAGCGAAAAAAAAGAGGCTGTCTCAAAAGGGCAGCCTCTTTAAAAACGCTTTTAATTAATTTAGTCAGGGACATTTCAGAACATGCTCCATCTGGTATTTGGCTGATGCTTCATAGTTGCCGAACGCTGCAAGGCTGTATGCATTGCATGCCTGCTCCGTATTGCCGAGCCCTTCGTAGGCCTTTGCCAGCTCGAAATACATTTTTGCAGTTTCTTCCTGGCCTCCCTCGGTCAAATCAATGGCCCTTCTGGCACTGTTCACGGCATTCTGATACCGGGACTGCTCATTGTAGGTGGCTGCCAGCAAGAAATGGGTTTCAGGGAAAGCCTGGTCATAGGCCAGCGATGAATTAAGCAATTCCAGAGCCCTGTCATAGCTCTCTTCTCCTTTGGCCCTGACGGCACGTACGAGGAAAAAGTCACGTGCGGTTGTTTCTGCTGACTGTGCAGACTGCTCATCGCCTGTTGCCAATCCTGTTTCAATAGCTTTATCCATGGCCTTGCGGAAGTTTTCGACATCTTCCATCCTTCTGTAAACCAGCCCTTTGCCCAAATACGACCTTGCGTGTTGAGGGTTGATTTCCAGGGCTTTGTCGAACAGTTCCAGGGCTGCTTCGCTATTGTTTTCCCGGAATTCGGCATTTGCCTGTACTGCATATAACTGATGCAGAACATTTTCCGACCGTCTTTTGGTACCGTCATCATCATATTTTTCAGAGACCTCAACTGCCTCTTCAAAACCCTCGATGGCCTGTTCGATGTTTCTTTCACGGTAATGGCCCATAGCCTTGTCGTAGTACATGCCAGGTATCTGGATTTCGGCCTGTTCCCGGACTTCTTCTCCTTCCGGTCCGAGAAGGCTTGCCATTTCCCGGCTTCGTTCCATATGTTCGATGGCTGCTTCAATGTCTGTGCCTGCCAGTTCCAGCCCCGTATTATAGGCATCGATTGCTTCTCTCAAGGATTGTCCCTGAACCTGGTATCCGGAAAAGAAGGCCAGGCAAGCGATTAATAGCAGCTTTTGTAAAAGGTTGATTTTCATTTTGCTAAATTTAATTGAACCAAGACTTTATATGAATTTTTATTAATTATGGAAATTTATGATCTGCTAAAGTAAAAATTTTTGAAAACTTTCATGGAGTTTCCTTTAATGTTTAATGATTATAAACAGCAAAATTGCTTTTTTGTTTTTTTATATTTATTAATTAAATACAAAAACCGGTCTGCTGGACTTAAACAACAATTTCTTTGCCAAACTTGGATTAAATATCCTGTAAAACATATTCCTTTTTCTATGAGTCAGTGCAATCAGGTCAATATCATTGTTTTCCACGAAACTGTCGAGTCCTGCAATGATATCTTTATTTTCAATTGAATGGCAACCCAGCTGAATTTCAGGATGGCTCCTGTTGAAGTGGTTCTTCATTTCCGATAGTTTCTCCCGGTCTGTCTCTTTTTCGCCGGACTTTGAGGGGGCACTGAAATGAACGCATTCGAGCCTGATGCTATAGCCTGTCAGGATGTTAGCCAGACTTTCCACCGCCCTGAAATCAGTCTCATCAAAATTGGTGGCATACAGAATTTTGACAGGCTCTTCTTCCTTCAGGGCGGCATCCCCTGGCACCAGAAGAAGGGGTGTTCCGGAGCCGTCCATGACCCTGGCGGCGACTGATCCCAGTATTTCGGCCGATTTCTCGCCATGGCCCCTGGTCCCGATAACTATCAGTCCGGGATCAAAAGATCTGACTGCATTTTCAATTTCATCGCCGGGCTGGCCTGCCGCCACCATTGTTTCAATTTTGACGGTTGCCAGATTTTTGAGCCTTGAATATCTTTCTAGCTTTCCGGAAAAAGCATTTATTTCTTTCCTGGCCTTATGTTCCAGTTCGTGGTAGACTTCTGCCATGTTGGACTGGTAGGTAAAGGCATCGGGAAATGTCATGGCATCCACCATGGGATTGAAAAAAGCGTGGAAAAGCCTGATAGCCGAATTATGCCTTGCCGCCAGATGCAATGCGAAATAACAGGCATTAAGAGAAGAATGGGAAAAGTCTATCGGGACCAGTATCCGGTTTATTGTTCTCTTTTCGTTATTTTTGTCCATCAGCTTAAAATTATATGGTTAACCTCCGGTTTGCCGCAGTCACTTGTCCTCACTGATCCTTGAAATTTTACCCGGCATAATGAAAATGCATAAATTTATATTAAAAATTCGTTGAAAAGATAGTAAAAGATACTCAAATCTCAATAGGACCGGCTGATTTTGGTATTGGCGCTATAAATAATTAATTTTTAGCATTTAAATAAAGATAATCACTTAAGGTGAAAAGCTCAAAAAAACAAACGGGAGCAAAAGAGGCCGATTATTCCGGTGATCCGGATATCAGACAATTGCTTGCTGACAGAAAGGAAAGGCTCAAGGAGCTTGCCTGCATTAACAGGACGACAGCCATACTCAAGGAGGGCAAGCCGATCGAGGAAACCCTTCACCAGGTTGTCCTTCTCCTGCCCAGTGCGTGGCAATATCCGGAGTTCACCGTTGCCCGCATAGTATTCGGGGAAAGGGAGTACAAGAGTCCCGGTTTCAAAATCACAGAATGGCTGCAGAGCCAGACTTTTACCACAGTCGACGACCTCCAGGGGATTGTTGAGGTGTATTATACAAAAAAATTTTCCGCTTTGCATGAAGGGCCTTTTCTCAAGGAAGAAAGAAACCTTATCGACAATATCTGCAGTTTGCTGGTGGGCTATATAAACAGCTACAAGGCTAAGACCATACTTTTCAGGATCAGGAAAAAGGAAAGCCAGCAGAAAAAACATGCAGAGGAACAGGCAAAAATATTCAGCAGCCGTCAGCTGCTTCAGCGTTTTCTTAACAAGCACAATGCCGAACGGGATCTTTTTCACGACCTGATGCCCTTCAAGGTAAATGAGATCCTTCTTGTTGCAACTCTTTATGACGCATACAGCATAGAAAAGGAAGGCCGCTTTTCCGATCATATGCTGGGGCAGCATCAGCATATGAGCTTTACTTCCCTGCCGAGGGTTACAGGCGTGACCAAACTGGAAGAAGCAATCGATGAATTGCAGAGAAAGCATTATGACATGGTGATAGTCATGATGGGCGTCGATAAAAACACCCCCCTTGTGATGAGCCGAAAATTAAAGGAGGAATACCCCTATATCCCCATTTTTTTTCTTCTTAATGATAACCGTGACGTTGAGATGTATGAAGAAGGGCAAAAACGTTATGATTCTGTCGACAGGGTTTTTGTATGGACAGGGGAATCAAAAATGTTCTTTGCCATGATAAAGATCCTGGAGGATCATGTTAACGTGGAAAACGATACAGTTTTGGGATTCACGAAGGTAATACTTCTTGTGGAAGATTCTCCCAGGTATTACTCCCGTTACCTGCCGATGATATATTCAATTGTGCTCGAGCAGACAAGGCACCTGATCGAAGATGTCAGCACCGATGAGCTTTACAGGGAACTCAAGCTCAAGGGGCGGCCAAAGATCCTGCTGGCATCCAATTATGAAGAGGCCATTGATGTATTTGAAAGATACCGTGATTATCTGCTCTGCGTTATATCCGATGTACAGTTCCCGCGAAACGGAAAGAACGACCCGGATGCAGGCATGGAGTTTATCAGGCATGTCAAGAGCCGTGTCAGAAATATGCCCATATTGCTGCAATCGGCCGATCCCGGCAATGAGAAAACCGCACACGAGCTCCGGACAAGCTTTATCAACAAAAACTCGGAAACTCTCATGCAGGATCTGAAGAGCTTCATAACCTATTATCTTGGCTTCGGTCATTTCGTTTACAGGGATCAGGAAGGACGCCAGATAGCCGTGGCAAAATCAATGGCTGAGTTTGAGTCCTATCTGAGGACGGTGCCCGAAGAGTCACTCGTGTATCATGCAGCAAAAAATCATTTCTCGCTCTGGCTGATGGCCAGGGGCGAGGTGAAAATCGCAAGGATGATAAATCCGCTAAAAGCTGTTGAATTCACTGATCCCGGTGAAATGAGGAAATATATGCTGAATATTATTTCGACATACCGGAACGAGCAGGACAGGGGCAAAATCGTAAACTTCGAGGAGTCGGCAATTCTGGAGGAGTCAAACATCGTCTCCTTTGCCGCCGGTTCGCTCGGGGGAAAGGGCCGGGGGCTGGCCTTTGTGAATTCCCTTATCTACAATTTCAGGTTTTCCGATCTTGTTAAGGATATAAATATCCGGACCCCGGTAACAGGTATTATCGGAACCGAAGAGTTTGATATTTTCCTTGAAATAAACAAGCTCCGGGAAAAGGTATACGGGGAGGAGAGCTACGACAACATAAAGCAGATGTTCCTTAAGGGAAATCTCAGCTATAATCTTGAGAAAAAACTCAAGATATATCTCAGGCTTGTCAGGAACCCGATAGCCATCCGGTCATCCAGCCTTTTCGAGGATTCGCTCATTCAACCCTTTTCGGGGATATTTGAAACATACCTTCTGCCCAATAATCATCCCGTATTTGATACTCGTCTCCAGCAGGCAATGGATGCAATAAAGCTTGTATATGCATCGATTTTCTCGGACAGTGCGAAAACCTATTTTGAATCGATCAGTCATAAGATTGAGGAGGAAAAAATGGCGATCGTGATACAGGAAGTAGTCGGGAACCGTTACGATGACTGTCATTACCCGCACATAAGCGGGACAGCGCAGTCGCATAACTATTATCCTGTGGCTCATATGAAGCCTGAGGAAGGGTTTGCCGTGGCGGCGGTAGGGCTTGGCCGGTATGTCGTTGAGGGAGAGCAGGCATACCGGTTTTCTCCTGCCTATCCCGACCTTGAGATAAGTTCCGGCAGGGATCTTTACAGGAATTCCCAGGTCGAATTCTTTGCCGTCAACCTTGCTAAACCCGATGTGAATCTTCTTGAAGGCGAAGAGTCGGGACTGATACGTCTTGAAATTGCCGATGCCGAGAAACACGGAAACCTCAGGCATTGCGCATCTGTTTATGATATGGAAAGCGATACAATGACTGCGGGGACCGACAAACCGGGCCCCCGGGTAGTCAATTTTGCAAACATTCTCAAATACGATCATATTCCATTGGCACAAACTCTTACGGCTGTTCTCGATGTGGTTAAGGAGGCTCTTGGCGGACCTGTGGAAATTGAATTTGCAGTTGATCTGACACGTGACGCCGGCAACCTGCCTTCCTTTTATCTTTTGCAGATTAAGCCCCTTTTCGGAAATGAAAGCGATTACAGCATTGACGAGGAGCAAATTAATTGGGACAATGTGCTGATCCGTTCAGGCAAAAGCATGGGAAACGGGATGCTCGCGAACCTGAATGATTTCATTTACGTGAAACCCGGCAATTTTGACAAGTTGAAAACCAGGGAGATCGCAGCCGAACTTGAAAAAATAAATGCACGGATGATCAGGGAAGGCAGAAAATACATACTTGTCGGGCCCGGAAGATGGGGCACGCGTGACCGCTTCATTGGAATTCCCGTATCCTGGCCGCAAATTTCAAATACTGCTGTTATAGTTGAGATGAGCATGGAAGGCTTTCCGCTCGATGCTTCTCTTGGCTCTCACTTTTTTCACAACCTGACTTCAATGAATGTGGGATATTTTTCGGTAAATCATACCAATCCCGATGATTTCATCCGGATGGATGAGCTTGACGGCGAAAAAGCGGTAACAGAAACCGAATTCATCAGGCTTGTCAGGTTTTCGCGCCCCCTGCACGTGCTGATGGATGGTAAAAAAGGAACTGCCCTGGTACTAAAACAAAAAGGATAACCGTAAGTGAAATGAGTGAACCAGCATATAAAATAAAGGATCCGGACAGGTATATGTTTCACGATACCTCCTTTAATATCCTGATGCAAAAGCGTATCCATAGCATTTTGCTGATCTGCAGCAATTATGATGCCTTTATGCTTGAAGAGGACGGGAGGATCGACGAGCAGATATTCAATGAATATGTTTCTCTCAACCTGAGCTCGCCGCCCCTGTTCCTGACGGCTAAAGACGGCTCCGAAGCTTTTGAGATACTGAAAACCGAAAAGGTTGATCTTATAATAACCATGTTCAGCCTGGGAGGCGATTCCGACATTTTTTCCCTTGCGGGTGAGCTGAAATCCGTTTATCCTTCGGTGCCCATCGTGGTGCTTACCCATTTCTCAAGGGAAGTGTCGCTGAAGCTTGCCAATGAAGATCTTTCGTCGATCGATTATGTATTTTCATGGCTGGGCAATGCCGATTTGCTGCTTGCCATTATCAAGCTCCTGGAAGACAAGATGAACGCCGAACATGATGTTGAGGAAGGAGGGGTGCAGACCATATTGCTTGTCGAAAACTCAATCCGGTATATCTCAAGCTACCTGCCCGATCTTTACAAGATAGTCCTTCAGCAATCACGCGATTTCGCGCGCGAGGCCCTGAATGCCCATCAGAGAAACTTAAGAATGCGGGGAAGGCCGAAGATACTTCTTGCCACCGATTATGAGGAAGCGATTGCCCTTTATGAAAAATACAAACATAACCTGCTGGGTGTCATTTCCGATATATCCTACAACAGGGAGGGGATCCGTGATCCCCGTGCAGGGCTTCGGATTTGTGAAAAAATAAAAAAGGACGACCCCCATATGCCCGTCCTCCTTCAATCGAGCAGCAGGGAGTTTTCATCGACGGCCGCTGAGCTGAATGCAGGTTTTATTCACAAGTATTCCAAAACGCTTTCAATTGAGCTCAGGAATTTTGTTATCAGGCAGTTTTCCTTCGGCGAGTTCATATTCAGGGATCCGGTTACCAGGGAGGAAATATGCAGGGCGGCCGATCTTCAGGCCCTGCAGCAGGCAATTCTTTCCATCCCCGGACATGTTCTCGAATATCATTCAAGCCAGAACCATTTCTCACGATGGCTGAATGCAAGGGCGCTGTTCCCCATTGCCAGGATGTTCAAGTATCTAAGAGTGGAAGATTTCAGGAATATCGAAGAGGCAAGACGATTTCTTTATGCTGCGATCTCAAATTTTCGATCAAGCAAGGGGAGGGGAGTAATTGCCCAGTTCGACAAGGACAGCTATGATGAATACCTGATGTTTTCAAGGATCGGGGAAGCATCTATCGGGGGAAAGGCCAGGGGGCTTGCCTTTATCAATTCCATACTGAAGCGGAACCGGATATACAATAAATTCCCGGGGGTTTTTATCACCATACCCCGCACCGTTGTTCTCAGCACCGATATTTTCGATGAGTTCATGGAGTCGAATGAACTTTACAGAATAGGCCTGTCTGACGCCACCGATAATGAAATACTTCAAAGATTTGTAAATGCTGCCCTGCCTGCCAGGCTTCATCAGGATTTATATGCCTTCATAAAGGTTGTGAAAAACCCTATCGCAATACGGTCATCAAGCAAGCTGGAAGACAGCCATTATCAACCTTTTGCTGGCATATACACCACCTATATGATCCCCAGGGTCGATGACAGCACCAGGATGATCAAAATGCTTGCCGATGCCATCAAATCTGTATATGCATCGGTTTACTACAAAAGCAGCAAAGCCTATATGACCGCCACATCGAATCTCATTGACGAGGAGAAAATGGGCATCATCTTGCAGGAAGTTTGCGGACAAAAAAGCGGCGAAAAGTTTTATCCTGCAATTTCCGGTGTCGCAAGATCAATAAACTTCTATCCGATTGCACCTGAAAAGCCTGAGGACGGAATTGCCAACATAGCCTTTGGGCTTGGCAAACTGATTGTCGATGGTGGAATATCGCTTCGTTTTTCTCCAAAATATCCTAAAAAAGTGCTTCAGCATTCCTCGCCCGACCAGACTTTGAGGGAATCTCAGCAAAAATTCTATGCCCTGGACCTTAATGCGGAAAGTTTTGTGCCGTCGACCGATGACAGCATAAACTTACTTAAGCTCAGCATACGGGAAGCCGCAAAGGAACCCGCTTTCCGCTACGCCGGATCCACTTATGATTTCGAGTATAATATGATCAGGGATGGCATAGACCATGCCGGCAAAAAGATTGTGACTTTTTCAAATATTTTGAATTATAATGTTTTTCCACTTGCAGAAATATTGCAGGTCCTTTTGCAGACCAGCCACGAGGAGATGAATAATCCGGTTGAAATTGAATTTGCAGTCGATCCTGAAATCAGTGAGGGCAGACCCGGAATTTTTTATTTCCTCCAGATAAGGCCTATTGTACATGGTGAACAAAAAGTCGACATTGAATTTGAAGCTATTGAGAGGCAAAATACGATTGTTTATTCCGAATCGGCGCTCGGTTACGGAACCATTGCATATATAAAGGATTTTATATACGTCAAGCCAGATGAATTCAAGGCATCGGTCAATGATTCTATTGCCCTGGAAATTGAAAAGCTGAACGATGCTTTCATAAAGGAAGGGAAAAATTACGTGCTCACCGGCCCCGGCAGGTGGGGCTCCAGCGACCCATGGCTTGGAATTCCGGTAAAATGGCCCCAGATATCTATGGCCCGTGTAATCATTGAATCGGGGCTGAAAGATTACCATATGGATCCGAGCCAGGGAACCCATTTTTTCCAGAACCTTACTTCATTCAGGGTGGGATATTTCAATATAAATCCGCACCTCGGCGAGGGGTTCTGGGATGTTGCCTTTCTTGACTCACAGCCTGCCTGTTATGAAAGCAAACATCTGAGGCATGTAAGGTTTGAATGTCCTTTCAAAATACAGATCGACGGAAGGCATAACAAGGGCGTGATATTCAAACCCGAAATGCCGGGAGGGAAGCCTGCAGCACCGGAAGCGCCGGAGCGGTTAAAAAAACCGTGATCGGCCGGCAAATATGCTAAAGGTCGCGAAGCCTGTCAGTTTTTAAAGCTGTTTTGGCAGGATTTAGAGTTGCTTCCTGGCCACCGTCCTGCTGCCGCGAGGATGTTTGAGGCTGACGGACTGAAGCCGGTGCCGTACGTCCCGATGCCTCCCGGATGATTTTGCCAGAAGGATGGGAATTCACGACCGGCCGGTTTCTGCCATACTTTTCATGGGCCGAGACAAAATCGCCCGCAACCAGGGAAGCTGCCAGGGAGATTTCACCGGCGAGAAGGGTGGCGGCAACGATCTCGGCAAATTTCCTGGCTTTGCCGTCTCCATAGCAATCCATTATCTCCAGGCATTCTTTTTGAGTGGGAAGAGAAACCCCGCCTCCAACCGTGCCTATTATAAGGGAGGGCATGTTAAGCGATACATAAAGGTCCTTTCCGATGGTTTCGGTATATATGTAGCCGACACATGACTCGCTCAGATTGGCCAGGTCCTGGCCGCAGGCAAGAAATATTGCCGCGAGACCGTTTGCGACATGGCCGTTGGAACCAAGGACCCCCCCTGTTTGTCCGCCGGCAACCTGCCTCTTGTAGGCGAGATCTATCTCACTTGCTGTTGTCCGCAGCAGACGGGAAATCACTTTTTCAGTGAAGAACACTTCTGCTGTTACCGATTTGCCCCTTCCAAGTATGGTGTTTATGGCCGAGGGCTTTTTATCCACAGCCATATTGCTCTCGATAACAAACTGTTCGATTGGGAAATTTCCCTGAATGTAATTGCATATCTCATGGGTGGCCTTAGTTACCATGTTCATCCCCATCGCGTCTCCGGTAGAGTAATTCAGCCTGATAAAGACAATTCTTCCCTGCACAAAGGAATGGAAGCTTTCCAGGACGCCGTGGGCTGTCGTATCCCCGGCGATTTTCCGGAGTATTTCAAAACTGGAGTCAAACCACTTGATGAATTCCGCGGCCATAAAAACATTCTTCAGCACAAACAATGGCGCACGCTGGATCATATCCCTGTAAATCAGGACATTTGCCCCCCCTGACAGGGTAATTGCCCTTGCTCCGCGGTTATAGGAGGCAACCAGGGCGCCTTCGGTTGTTGACAGGGGCACAAAAAATTCTCCCCGGGCATGGCTTCCGTTAACGGCAATTGGCCCCATCACGCCTACGGGAACCTGTGAAAAACCTATAATGTTTTCAATATTGCCTTTTGTGAGCCCGGGGTCCACAGCCGATTGCTCCAGGTGTTTCAAAGGCCGGCCGTTAAGGCCTGAAAGCTTTTCAAGGCGATCTCTTATTGCCTCCCTTGAGTAGTCATTCTTTCTGTTCCTGGGTAAATGTTTGTTCATTTGATCTCATTTTAAAACCAGATGCGGCTATGCCGGCATGTTTGTCAATATATAACAATACAGTCCGGTTGCCCGGGTCGCTTGACCCCGGTCAGCCGTCCGGTATACTAAGTTAACCAAATTTTTTCATTTACCAACCCCCG
>SKQJ01000132.1 GCA_007119075.1 Bacteroidales bacterium
ACCGGC
Source organism: Bacteroidales bacterium (assembly GCA_007119075.1). GTDB lineage: Bacteria > Bacteroidota > Bacteroidia > Bacteroidales > PUMT01 > PXAP01. The sequence goes on from SKQJ01000132.1 coordinate 7, forward strand.
AGAAATCGAAAATGACACAGCTGCAGCCGGAGGAATACCTGCTTTTTACCGGGTAATTTTCGGACTGTTGCTGATTGTAAGCATCACAGCCGTGGCATATGCCTTACGGCTCAGAAAGGAACTCAGCAGCCGGAGCCAGGGATCGTGAAACACTCCTTTATCGATAAATACGGGAATCTTGATTCCTTCATTCACCGGCTGGATGCGCGCATCAAGCTCATAGCGCTGTTTTCATTTATTCTGATAGCCGTATCCGAGCCCCGGGGCATTCTGTGTCCGTTTATCTGGTATGGAATGATTATCGCCTTCCTTGTCCTGGCCAGCCGCGTGCCGGTCCGCTTTATCCTGGGCCGCTGCCTGGTGGTCTCTCCCTTTATTTTGCTGGCGGCGGTCTTTTTTCCGTTATCGTCGATGATCACCGGGGATTTTCGCGGTTTTGAGGCTTATAGATATGAATATGCGGTTGCGCTGTCGATCGCATTAAAGGCCTTCTCTGCCATTATCCTGCTGACCCTGCTTGTGTCGACCGAAAAATTCCATAACCTCCTGCTGGGGCTCCGGCAAATGAAAATGCCCAGGCTGGTGGGCATTATTTCGGCGCTGATGTACCGTTATATTTTTATCCTTTCGGACGAAGCGCTTAAAACAAACATGGCCAGGGAGAGCAGGACTCCCGGGAAACTCAAAATGAACAAATTCAGGGTATACGGCAACCAGTCCGCGATGATTTTCCTCCGAAGCCTGGACAGGTCGCGGATTATATACAATTCCATGCTGTCACGGGGTTTTACGGGTGAATTCCCGGCCATGAGGGATACCGGGATCACTGCAAAAGACGCCGCTTTTTTGTTTTTTTTTATTTTGATACTTTTGGCCATCCGTCTAACAAATCCCGGCATACTTTGTTTGAATAATCTAATCCGGTTTTAATGTCTGCAGGAATACACATAAGAAACCTGAGCTTTTCCTATTCCGGCGGCAAGCCGGCGCTGAAAAACGTGTCTCTCGATGTAAAGCCGGGGGGGAAACTCGGCATCATCGGTCCGTCGGGCTCCGGCAAATCCACTCTCCTGCTGCATCTTAACGGCATCCTGAATGACGGGCACGGCCATGTTGAGATAGGCGGAACAAAGGTCGAAAAGAAAACTCTTCCGGAGATTAGAAAGATGGTCGGGCTGGTTTTCCAGAATCCCGACGATCAGCTGTTCAATCCCACCGTCGAGGAAGATGTGGAATTCGGTCCGCTGAACTTCGGGTACACCAGGGAAGAGGTTTCCCTGCGGGTACGGGAGGCTCTCAGGTCAATGAACCTTTCCGGCTTTGAAAAACTGACATCACACCATCTTTCTCTCGGCGAACGCAAAAGGGTTGCCCTGGCAACCGTGCTGGCCATCAGTCCCCGCGTGATCGCCTTTGACGAGCCCTTTTCAAGCCTTGACCCCGGAATGATAAGCCAGCTTGTCGCCCTTATCAACAATCTGGACGCCACACTTGTTATAGTTTCCCAGCTTCTGATGCCGCTTATCGCATGCTGCCAGGACATTGCAGTGCTTAGAGACGGGGAGATACAGGCCGCCGGTCCAAAAGAGGAAATTCTGAGAGACAGGGACCTGTTGCGATCGAACGGTATGGATCCCGGTTTTTACCTTGATATTTACCAGGAATATTTTATGTAAATTTATGCTCTAATCAGATGACCGAACTGGATTTGATCAAATGGATTGCCAAACCGGCCAACCGGCAAGAAACAGGTTTGCCGGCAAACAAGCAAAAAATTAAAACAGAATGAAACCGCAATAACTTTTTTTATATAGATAAAATGACAATATCCGGATCATGAATTTGTAACACATTGTTAAACTACTTTATACGAATGAATATGGCTGAAGAAAAACTGAACGACCTTAAAAATGAGATATCCGGTTATGACAGGCTTATAATTACCTATAGCGGCGGCCTGGATAGTGCGTTGCTGCTCAAGGTTGCTCATATGGTTCTTGGCGACAGGGTACTGGCGGTAATATCCGATTCCCCCTCCATTCCGCGAAGCGAACTCAATGCCGCCATCAGGTTTGCAAGGGAAACCGGAGCCAGGCTCAGAATAATCAACACCGCCGAGATAGAGAATGAAAATTATGTCCAGAATCCGAACGACCGCTGTTATTTTTGCAAAACCGAGCTTTACGAGGATACAAAAAAGGTGGCCACAGAAGAAGGCATCAGGCATATAGCCAACGGCACAAATCTGGACGATCTGGGTGACTACCGGCCCGGCCTCAGGGCGGCAGATGAGCACGAGGTTGTCAGTCCCCTGCGCGATGCCCGTCTGACCAAGGATGACATCCGTGCCATTGCCCTGCACCTTGGACTTGAAGTATGGGATAAACCCGCCAGTCCCTGCCTGGCCTCGCGGATCCCTTACGGAAACGCGGTGACCCGTGAGAAGCTTGCCCAGGTGGAAGAGGCCGAAGAGTTTGTGAAGGCCATGGGAGTGAGGGAACTGCGCGTAAGGCATTTCGGCGATAAGGCAGTGCTTGAGGTCAACCCTGTATACATGGATAAGGTCAGATCCAATTTCGGTGATATATGCACAAAATTCAACCAGCTGGGATTCAACATCACCGAAGTGACGGAATTCCAGAGCGGATCGTTAAATAAACTAATAAATATCAATGGAAAGAGATAAACTGAAAGAGCTGCTGGAAAACCTGCAAAAACAGAATATCAGCGTTGAAGATGCAATTCGCCGGCTTGAAAAGCTTCCGTTTGAAGACCTTGGATTTGCCAAGCTGGATCACCACCGGAATATAAGGAGGGGATACCCCGAGGTTGTATTTTGCCAGAACAAAACCGTAGAACAGGTCAAGAGCATAGTGCTTTGCCTTGCCGAGCAGACCAGGGTACTGGCCACCCGGGCAACTCCCGAAATGTTCTCTGCCGTAAAGGCAGTCCTTCCTGCCGCCAGGTACAACGAGATGGCCAGGACCATAACCGTTGCACCTGAAGGAACCGCGCCCGGGGCAGAAGATACAGACAGGCAGATACTGATAATAAGCGCGGGAACATCCGATATTCCCGTTGCCGAGGAGGCCGTCGAGACAGCCAGGTTCATGGGAAACAACGTGGAAACCCTGTATGATGTCGGAGTGGCCGGGCTTCACCGTCTCCTTGGAAACAAAGACAAAATAGACAACGCCAATGTGCTTATAGTGGTTGCGGGCATGGATGGCGCCCTGCCCTCGGTTGTCGGGGGACTTGTTAACAAGCCGGTTATCGCTGTTCCGACTTCGGTAGGCTACGGGGCCAGCTTCCAGGGAGTGGGGCCGTTGCTTACGATGCTGACATCGTGCGCCCCGGGTGTGACGGTGGTAAACATTGACAACGGGTTCGGGGCAGCCTATTTCGCCTCCCTGGTCAATAAATAGAGCCTTCCGGGGAAGACGGTATCTGCAATGCCGCGATCCGCCACAGGTCCTGAAGACCGGTTGCCCATCTAAAACCTCCTTAAATAATCAAATAATATGAAGATTGCCTATTTTGATTGCTTTTCCGGGATCAGCGGAGATATGATAACCGGTGCTTTGCTTGATGCCGGCCTTGATTTCGGGGAGCTTGAGGCCGAGATCAGGAAGCTGCGCCTTGAGGGAACAGAGATCAGGGCTTCCAGGGTCGTAAAGCAGAATATTGCCTCGACACAATTTTCGGTTTCATTCCAGGAACAAAAGCATCACAGACACCTTGCAGATCTGAACGAACTGGTTGATAATACAGATGTAGACCAGGAGATCAAGGACAAGGCAAAGGAGATCTTTCTGAAGATTGCAAAGGCAGAGGCAAAAATTCACAATATGCCCCTGGAGAAAGTGCATTTCCATGAAATCGGCGCCGTAGACACCATTGTTGATGTGGTAGCCGCCCTGACCGGTTTTAAAAAACTGGGAATTGAAAAAGTCTACTGCTCCCGGCTAAACGTCGGATCGGGCTTCGTCACATTCTCCCATGGCAAATTTCCCGTGCCTGCCCCCGCTACCGCCGAAATTTTAAAGGACATCCCGGTCTATTCCACCGATTCTCAGGGCGAGCTGGTAACCCCTACAGGGGCGGCAATAATAACATCTATTGCCGGCAGCTTCGGAGACATGCCCGCTTTCAAAACAAGCTCGATCGGGTACG
>SKQJ01000134.1 GCA_007119075.1 Bacteroidales bacterium
CAGGATGAAAGCCTGCCAGCCGCCCAGGCAATGTTATATGCAATCGGGATGGATGAAAACGACCTGAAGAAAGCCCAGGTAGGCATCGTGAGCACAGGTTTCCAGGGAAACCCGTGCAATATGCATCTCAATGACCTGGCGGCATTGGTGAAGAAAGAAGTGGACCGGCAGGACGAGCTTTACGGCTTGGTTTTCCATACTATCGGCGTCAGCGATGGGATCACCAACGGGACCGAAGGGATGAAATACTCGCTGCCTTCTCGCGAAATTATTGCCGATTCAATTGAAACGGTGGTGAGCGCGCAGTTTTATGATGCGGTTATACCCATAGTAGGATGCGATAAAAACATGCCCGGTGCGATGATTGCCCTGGGCCGCCTGAACCGGCCTGCCATACTGATGTATGGCGGTACCGTGAAAAAAGGCAGGTGGCAGGGCCGGGACCTGAATATCGTTTCTGCCTTTGAGGCATATGGTGAGCGCATTACAGGCAGGATATCGGACTTCGATTACAAGGGTATTATAAAACACTCAATACCCGGAGCCGGAGCCTGCGGGGGAATGTATACCGCTAATTCTATTGCTTCGGCAATCGAGTGCCTGGGAATGAGCCTGCCATATTCATCTTCAAATCCCGCACTGGGCGGGCATAAGGAAAAAGAAGCGAAATTGCTCGGGAATGCCATAAAGCTTGTGCTGGAAAAGGACATTAAGCCGCGCGATATAATGACCAGGAAAGCATTTGAAAATGCAATTACCCTGATAATGGCCCTGGGAGGCTCCACAAATGTCGTCATACACCTGCTGGCCATGGCCCGGTCGGTCGATATCGATCTTTCAATTGACGATTTCCAGGAAATAGGCAACAGAACTCCTTATCTGGCCGATCTGAAGCCAAGCGGAAGGCACCTCATGGAAGACCTTCATGAAGAGGGCGGCATTCCGGCCGTAATGAAACTGCTCCTTAAAGAGAATTTCCTTGACGGAAACTGCATGACAGTCACCGGCAAGACAATTGGAGAAAATCTTGAAGAGATCCCCGGGCTGAAAGAAGGCCAGACCATAATTCATCCGGTAGACAAGCCCATCAAAAAGAACGGCCACATACAAATACTCTATGGAAACCTGGCCGAGCAGGGAGCAGTCGCCAAAATAACCGGCAAGGAAGGAGAATTGTTCAGTGGTCCTGCGAGGGTTTTTGAAGATGAGCATTCTGCCAGCGAAGGCATAAGCACCACGGTCAGACGGGGGGAAGTGATAGTGATCCGCAACAATGGCCCGAGAGGCGCTCCCGGAATGCCTGAGATGCTGAAACCAACCGGGGCGGTGGTAGGTGCCGGCCTGGGCAAGGATGTCGCTCTGATAACAGACGGGAGGTTTTCAGGCGGGTCACACGGCTTTGTAGTGGGCCATATCACTCCGGAAGCCTGGGACGGGGGACTAATAGGCCTTATTGAAGATGGTGATGTCATAACCATAGATATCACCAGAAACCGGATAGACGTCGATCTTACTGAAGAGGAGATCGAAACCCGCAGAAAGAAATGGCAAAAACCTGAAGGAAGGCCCCTTCAGGGCATCCTGAAAAAATACAGGAATTCGGTGTCATCGGCATCAGAAGGGTGCGTAACGGTATAGGTATTCCGTTCAGGGGTGAGAACTTTCTGCCGAACACGACGTTATTTTTAATTTGCAATTTTTATCAGCCTCCCCGCGGGAACCTGGTCTGTGAGTTCCATGTTGTTCAGGAATGCAAATTCATCCATTTTATCCTGGGGTACGCCCAGGTCCCTGAGGATGCCGGAAAGAGTGCCCGCCGTCCGCACCTGCACTACCCTCAACCTCTCAGGTTCGACATTGATCCTGGCCTGATCGGTCAGCTTGCTGAAACTTGTCATGGTTGACTCGAATGCCTGGAAGTACTGGTCAAAATTCTCCTGGGCCGATACACCGTGGAATACATAATAAGTGCCATTGTCGTCGATGAAATATGACAATACCCTTATGTTTTGTTGCTGTCCCCGCTGGGAAGAAATAGCTGCGATTGCCGGCATTCCGTTAACAGTGGTGCTCCGGGATTCCTGCACATCAAGCTCAAGCTGCCTCAGAGTAGCCTGGGCTGCCTGTTCCAGTGATGCCTGCTGGGCGATACTCAAAACTATCAGTGCCTGCCTGTCCGGCGGACCGATCATTACCTGGCTGGGAGAATTTTGAAGGTCCCAGCCCGAAGGAAAAGGAAACTGAAATTCCAGTTCGGGATGATAAAATGTATTTCCGTCAACATAACCCTGACGGGGATCATCGCCGTACACCATCCCGTCGAGCATTCTCAGATAGGATTCCTGGTTTACCTGCCATTCGTCAATATCAAGCTCTGCCTGCCACTGTTCGGCATCCCGCCGCACATCATTGTAACGGTCGCCCGGATCGGGGTGAGTCGAGAGAAAATTGGGGATCCCGGCCCGTTCCTCCGAAAGGTTCATCCTGATAAGCACTTCAAAGAAATTAGCCATTTCACGGGCATCATAACCGATTTTTGACGAATATTCCACTCCCAGTCTGTCTGCCTGACGCTCATCGTCCCTGCTGAACCGGAGAAAAAGAAGTTCCATCCCGGCCATGGCAACCTGGCCGTATCTTGCGAATTCTTCCGAGGCGATCATGCCTCCGATCAGAAGGATCTGTGCCAGCTGCTGCTGGGTGGCCCGGCTGGCAGAATGACGCGCGGTAATATGCGCCAGCTCATGACCCAGAACCCCGATCATCTCGGCTTCATTGTTAAACTGGGCAAGGATTCCCCGGGTGAAATAGATGAATCCCCCGGGAACGGCAAATGCATTTATTACCGGTGAATCGAGAATACGGAAATGGTATTCAAGTTCGGGCCGGTGAGAGATTGCAGCCATCTCCCTGCCTTTTTCCTCGATAAGGGCAAGGAGCGGCGGATTTTCATAAAGTCCGAAAGCCGATACGATCTGGGGATCATATTCCTGTCCCAGCCTTATTTCCTGCCTTTCACTCATAAACATCAGCTGCCGTCTGCCCGTTACCGGGTTGACTGCACATGAAGATATCATGGCGATGGCAATAACGAATAGTATAGTATGGATAACACTATTTCCTTTAACGGACATAAATGATTTTTTTTAATTTGTTTTGGCTTCTTTTTACCTAAAGTTAACAAATTTTCATCAAATAAGTTAAATTATCATTTTGAAAAATGCCTTCATTATTGATCACATAGTCAACAGGATGCATAATGGCAAGGCAATTTTCCGGATTCTGCGCTGTACCGGAGAACCCGGTTTTTCGACACCGGAAATTTGCATATTCACTTAAGAAATAATATATTGTACCGGTTTACAGGTATTTAACTAAATGCATTTGAGCTTTTTGCATAAATTTTTTCTGGCAATTATGTTTATCAGCCATGGTCTGATGCCTGCAATGAATGGCCAGGACCAGGTTAGCCGGAATAATTATACCGGCGACTGGGAATCACCTTTCAGCTGGGATCCCGTATGGCAAAATCCTCAAACTCTCTATCAGGGAATCAATGTAACAATATACGGCTATATAACGGTAAACGGTCCCCTCAAGCTTTTCGGCGATCCCACCCAGCTCATTGTCAATGATACACTTGTGGTCAAAGGAAATCTGACCCTTGGCAACAATAACTACTTGACTGTAAATGACAATGCCATTCTCATAATCTGGGGGGACCTGTTATTTCATGACCAGTCTCATATCACCGGAAACGGGTATGTTATCGTTACCGGCAATATCGTCAAGACCGGCAAAAATTTCAACGGTTCATTCACAAGCAATGACGACCCTGCCAAATTATTCGTGGGAGGGTCAGTACCCGATGAAGCCGACGGCCATCCGGATCATCCCTCATTAAGCTGCACTGATCCTCCGACCCAACCTTACCCTAACACGGGATGCAGCTACGGAAACATGGATGACTTAATGAACGATCCGGTTTTCGGCTTTTTTCAGTCCACCTGCCTTGTAGTAAATCCTGGAGGCAATAGCCCTGTTTGCAGCGGCAACATAATTGAGCTCTCGGTTTCTGAAGGGATAGCATGGCAGTGGAGCGGCCCCGGCGGATTCACAAGCGAGGAACAGCATCCCTCCATACCCGGAGCCGATACGGGCATGACAGGGG
>SKQJ01000180.1 GCA_007119075.1 Bacteroidales bacterium
ATCCGTTCAGGTATAAAATCGATTACCATGGATGATATTTCTGCAGAAGCAGGAGTTTCCAAGAGGACCATTTATGAGAATTTCAGGGACAAGGATGAGCTGCTCCGCGCATGCCTGTTGTTCATGGACAATCATCATGCCAGGGAGACTGAAAGGGTATTTGCCGAATCAACAAACACCATAGATATGGTTTTCAGATTTCTGAAGCACGGAATAGAGGCGATTAATTCCATCAATCCCCTTTTCATGACAGACATGAAAAAATACCACTACCGGATATGGAAGGAAACATATGTCATCAACAGCGACAAATATCTTGCGCAGACATACACAATTCTTAAGAAAGGTATCAATGAAGGGCTGTTCAGAAAGAATATCGATATTGAAATAGTGGCAAAGCTATTGAATGAACAGCTGACTCTTATGACCGACGAGCGGATCTTCCCTTCTCTGAAATACTCAAGAACTGTTGTATTTGAGAATATAATAATTAATTTTTTCCGGGGAATAGCCACCGGAAAGGGTCTTCAGATCATTGACAAATTCATGGACCAGCCTGAGCTTCAGCAGACGGCCGATACCAAAAGCTCAAATCAGCCAGGTTTTCATTCAGATGATTAATTAAAAAACTATGAGGCATAAAATAGTTTTTATGGGTTAGTCTTTAATTATTTCAAATATCGAACCGGGCATAAAAGGACCCGGAAAAATAGTAAAAGCAGTCATTCAAATAAAGTAACTTATCAAATATGTTAACAATAGATATAAGAAAGTTTTTTCCCGCGATCATTGCCCTGTTTCTGATGACCGGTACCGCCGTGTCGGGTGAACCGATGCGTCTGAGCCTTGAAAATGCCAGGAACTATGCACTTGATCATAACAGGAATCTTATAAATGCCGGACTAGCAATAGACGAGGCCGGCCAGAGACTCCGGGAAACAATTGCCCAGGGCCTACCCCAGGTAAATGCAACGGTTGATTATAATAACTTTTTTGGATCGACCGCTTCCCTGGGGGCATTTCCGGGAATGGAAATAACATTTAACCCTACCAGCAATGCTTCTCTCACTGTCGGACAGATCCTGTTCAATGCAAATTATCTGGTAGGTGTACAGACCGCAAGGCTTTTCCGGGATGTTACCGAAATCAGCCGGGAACGCACGGAGCTTGATATAATTTCCCAGGTAATGCAGGCCTATTACCTGGTACTTGTTACTGAACAATCCAGGACTATTCTTAAAGCAAATCTCGGGAATATGCGCAATCTGCTTGACAAGACAATGGCGCTGGTTGCCGCCGGGGTTGCAGACGAGCTGGATTATGATCAGCTGTCCGTTCAGGCAACCATGATTGAAAACGGGTTGAAGGCTGCCGAACGCCAGGTGGAGCTTTCATATAACATGCTCAGATTACAGATGGGGCTCGACGCCACAATAGATATCGCCCTGACAGATGATCTTGATTATCTTATTGAACGGGCAGATTTCCAGGGAAGCCTTCTCGCTGGTTTCAGGATGGATGAAAATATAGACTACCGGCTTATGGAACTGCAAACATCCATTGCCGAAAAGCAGGTCAATTTTGAAAGGGCAGCATTTCTGCCGAGCGTTACCGGGTTTTACAATTATACTGAAAAGCTCCTGAAACCAGAATTTGATATTACACCCAAGCATGTAATAGGCTTTAACGTAAACATTCCGATTTTTTCAAGCGGCATGAGGCAGGCAAGGGTCAACCAGGCAAGAATAAACCTCGAGAGCGTTGAAAACCAGCAGGAACTTCTCACTGAGCAGCTGTCGATACAGGAGAGGCAGCTCAGATACAACCTTAATAATGCACTTGAACAGTACGAAAGCCAGAAGACGAATGTTGAAGTTGCCCAGCGTGTTTACCGTAATATGAGAACCAAATTTGAGCACGGCATGGCTTCCAGCCTTGATCTTACGACTGCAAACAACAATTATCTACAGGCGGAAAACAGCTATATATCCTCACTGATGCAATTGCTTCAGGCGCAGGTTGAAATGGATAAATTACTGAATTCGATCTGAAAGGAACAACCGGAAAAGGATACAGAATAATTATAAACGGAATAACGAAATAAATTAAACCACGCAAAATGAAGCCGAAACTTTTTCAAAGCATATTTATAATCATAACATCCATCATGCTTTTAGTCTGGGGATGCTCTTCCCGTGCAGACGAAGCCGGGACCGGCAGCCTCCCGGAGGATAATTCCCCGGAATCTGTAAGGGTGATGGAACTTGACTACAGTGAAATTTCACGAAGCATTACATATCCGGCCTCCCTTATGGCATATCGCGAGGTTCACCTGGCTTCCGCCTCACCCGGACGCATCGACCGGATACATGTTGAAACCGGTACCAGGGTGTCCCGGGGCCAGTTGCTTGTAGAAATGGACAGGACCCAGCTTCAGCAGGCCCGGCTGCAGCTGGCAAATCTGGAACGGGATTACAGGCGGCTTGACACCTTAAGGAAGGTGGGCAGTATTCCTCAGCAGCAGTATGATCAGATAAGGACCCAGTATGATCTTGCCCTTTCAAATGTTGAGTTCCTCCAGGAAAACACACGGCTGGCAGCCCCTTTCAGCGGGATTGTTTCGGGCAAATATTTTGATGACGGAGAGATGTTTTCCGGGGCTCCAAATACCCCTGCCGGGAAAGCTGCAATCCTGTCAATTGTCCATACATCACAGCTCAAGGCAAGAGTCAACGTTTCCGAGAGGTATTATCCGGTCGTAAAAACAGGAATGCCGGTTATAATAACTTCAGATATATGGCCCGGAGAGGAATTCACCGGAAAGGTGCTGCATATATTTCCCACCATCGATCCTGTTACCAGGTCTTTTACCCTGGAACTGTTAATTCCCAACCAGGATGAAAGACTGAGGCCGGGGATGTTTGCCAGGGCAAGGCTTGATGTCGGACAGGACGAGGTTTTCGTTGTTCCTGCCATTGCCGTGCTTAAGCTGCAGGGATCAAATGAGCGCTTTGTTTTCCTGGAGGAAAACGGCAGGGCAAAAAGAGTTGTCGTTCAGATGGGAGACCGGTTTGACGATATGGTTGAAATAATTTCGGACGAAATAAATTCAGGCAACAACCTCATTGTTGCCGGCCAGGCAAGGTTGCTTGACGGAGTTCCGGTCAGCGTGAGATAACCGGGTACAATCTGTGTGGAAATCAAATGAAAATGAAACAATGAGCATATATAAAAACGCCGTAAAAAAACCTATCACTACAATGATGGTTTTTACCGCAGTCATAGTGATGGGAATATATTCACTGATATACCTTCCCGTTGATCTTTACCCGGAAATGGATCCCCCCTTTATTTCCGTGATAACCTCCTACACGGGTGCAAATGCCAGTGATATCGAGACCAATGTTACCCGTCCGCTGGAAGACATGTTCAACACGGTCGATAATCTTAAGGAGATTTACTCGGTATCAAGTGACAATGTTTCTGTAATAACTCTCGAATTTGACTGGGAGGCGGATCTCAACGAGGCATCAAACGATGTCAGGGATGCCATTGATCTTGTGTATGGTTTTCTTCCCGAGGGAGTGGAAAGGCCTACCATTCTCAAGTTTGATATGAGCATGATCCCCATTCTTTTTTACGCCATTACTGCCGAAGAAAGCTATCCCGGTCTTGGCAAGATCCTTGAGGAGAGGATAATCAATCCCCTCAACAGGATAGAGGGTATCGGAACGGCCGGCCTTATGGGTTCCCCCCGGAGAAGGATCTACATTGATGCGGATCCGGTCAAGCTCGCAGCATACAACCTTACAATTGAGCAGCTGGGCAATACCGTCCGTTCTGAGAACATGAACATGCCTTCGGGAAATATCCGGATGGGAATGATGGATTATCAGCTCAGGGTCGAGGGTGAGCTGACCGAAAGCTACGAACTGAACAACCTGGTTGTGGGGCATTTCCAGGGCAGCTCGGTCTTTCTCAGGGATGTTGCCCAGGTGCGCGATACCCTCAGTGATGTGGCATTCGATGAAAGAATAGATGGCAGGCAGGGGGTGCGGCTGATGGTTATGAAGCAATCAGGAGCCAACAGCGTTACCGTTGCGAGGGATGTAAAAAATGCAATTACTGAACTGCAGCGGGATCTTCCCCCTGATATCACAGTAAGGGAAAT
>SKQJ01000184.1 GCA_007119075.1 Bacteroidales bacterium
ACCCAGCCCGGGCATCCGAAAATAATGTCATAGGCCACGCAAGACCGGTTCCTGATGCCAAGCTTGTTCTTGACCCTGGCCGCCAGGCTGGGAAGCATATCCGATTGTATGGTGCCGTTGATCACATCACCGAAATTGTGGGCAACGATTAAATGGTCTATGGAATCCGGATCTATGCCGGCGCTGTTTATGGCTTCCTTTCCTGCTATGGCAGCTATATCTGAATTGGTCTGATCCCCGGTAACCCATCGCCTTTCCGCTATTCCCGTTATGTCCCGGAACTTGTCAACAACAACTTCACCCGGACTGTCAATCCTGCTTTTATCTTTCTCAAAGAATGTCTGGCGGGTAAATTCGCTGTTGGAAATCCTCACCGTGGGAATATAGCTGCCGGTCCCTGTTATTATTGTATTCAGAAACTCCATTGTTTGTGTTTTCCTGGTATTGGTTTTAATCTATTGTCAAAAAAATCGAGGTGTAAAAATATCAATCTTTTTTAATCTGGTAAATTATCTGTTGATAATTAATCCGGGAAAACGATAATTGTCCCGGGGATGATCCGGTAAATTGCATCTGAAAATTTGTACTTTTGCCCTGCAAGGGGCCGGGAAACCATTTCCCGGGGAATATATTCACTAAAACCATGCCGAAGTTGCCCGTGCATGGCCCTGAACAACGCTTCATATGATTAGAAGGATTATAATTGCCGCAGTGGGTGGCGCGGCCCTGGCTGCGATGGTGCTTGGCTGGTTTTATCTGAAGCGTAATATCGCTCAGGATAGCGATCCGTTGGCTGCCGTAGCCGGTGATGCCGTGGTTATTGTCAGGACCGGGCCGGCCAGGGGATTTCTGTCGGCCTTGAGCCGCCGGAACCTGTTCTGGTCTGATCTCAACACGGTTCTCAACAGCAATTACCTCGTATCCCAGGCCGCATACCTCGATTCATTGCTGGATGCCTATCCCCGTGCCGGTCGACTTGCAGAGGGCAGGAGCCTGTATCTTTCAGTCCATCCGTCGGGGAAAGGAAAGCATGAGGCGGTTTTTTACCTGGGGCTTTCAGGCGCTTCCGGGATAGGAGCCGCCGGGGAGCTTGTAAGCGACATTCTGGATGGAGTTTCCGAGGTAACCCGGCGAACTTTCAGCCGGACAACGATATGGGAAGCCCCGCTTGAAACCCCTTACGGAAACAGGGTTCTGTCGTGGACAGTAAGCCGCGGGATACTGATAATGAGTTTTTCTCCCACGCTCCTTGAGAATGCCGTGGTACAATCGGGCGAGACCCAAAACATAACCGGTGACCCGGCATTCCAAAGAGTGCATTCGACCAGCGGAATGGATGCGGATGCCAATATATATGTCAATCTTGAACTGTTTCCCGGGTATCTTGCCTCGTTTTCAGAAAGCGGCCCCCGGGGGTTTCTGTATGATTTGTCAGATCTGGGAAGCTGGGCAGAGCTGGACCTGCATCTCAGGGACGACGGACTCCTGCTGAACGGATTTTCATGCCCTGCTCCTGACGGGAGCAGCTACCTGGATATTTTTTCCGGCCAGTCGCCCGTGCAGGCATCAATTGAAACTGTCATCCCCGGGCATTCATCGGCCTTCCTGGCATTGGGACTGTCCGACCCGGAGCTTTTCCAGGATAATTACCTGAAATGGCTGGAGGCCTCCGGCAGGCTCCCCGGCTATCTTGACAGGCAGAAGCAATTCCTCCGGCTTACAGGACATGAACCGGCTGAAACCTTTTTTTCGTTTATGGACCGGGAGGCTGCCCTGGTTTTCACCGGTCCGGATGATCCCGGCGAAGAGGGGGAATCATTCCTTGTCATCAGGACCCTTGGCCGCTCCCTGGCCCTTGAATCATTGCTTGATATGGTCAGTTTCCATGCCGCAACAAATGGTGATAATGACAATTCCTACAGGCAGGCTCCCGTTGCCGGCAGGGATCCGGACTCCGATATCTACAGCTTTCCCTTCCCGGAAACCGGAGGGCTGCTTTTTGGAACAATGTTCGGCCGGGCAAACACATCATACTTCAGCTTCGTAGGGAACTACCTTGTATTCGGAGCTTCTCCCGCGGCACTCTCGGAGTTTATCCATGCCAATGTCCTGGGCCAGACCCTGGATGCAGGCAGCCGGAACCGTGACATATCAGATTACCTGATAAGCAGGAACAATTTTTATTTTTATCTGAATGTGCCGCGCTCCGCGGGACTGTTGACAGGGCTGGTTCGCGAAGACCTGGCTGAAAACCTGGTCGCCAACCCGGACCCGTTCAGGAAATTCCAGGTGATGTCCCTGCAGTTCAGTACCTCAAGGGATATGTTGTATAATAATGCATTCCTTTTATATTCTCCCGAGATCCTGGAGGAGCCCGGAACGGAATGGCAGACCAGGCTCGACACCGTGACTTATTTCAAGCCGCATCTGCTTCTTAACCACAATACCGGCGAAAATGAAATATTCGTCCAGGATGCAAGCAACAATATCTACCTGATCAGCAATGCGGGCAGGATCCTTTGGAAAAAACCCCTGTCCGGACCAATAACCGGCAAAGTTTACCAGATTGACTATTATAATAATAACAGGCTGCAAATGCTGTTCAACACCAGGGACCGCATATACCTGGTCGACCGGAACGGGAATGACGTGGGGCGGTACCCGGTCCGTCTGCCTTCTCCGGCCACCAGCGGCATCTCTGTCTTCGATTACGACAATGACGGGAACTACCGGATATTTTTGGCCTGTGAGGACAGGTCGGTAACGGTCAGATCAAAGGAGGGAAATATTATCAGCGGCTGGGAATTCCCGGGAACCGACCATAATGTATATAACGAGATCAGGTTTTTCAGGACAGGAGGCAGGGACCATATCGTATTCGCCGACCGGCAGCGCGTGTACATAACCGACCGCCGCGGCAATATACGGGTGAGGCCTGACAGGTCCTTTCCGGTGTCAGGCAACAATTCAATCGGCTATGAAGGGAAAACAGCAAAATCAGAACCGAGGATGGCGGTCACCGATACCACCGGAAGGGTGTGGCATATATATTTTGACGGAAGAACGGAGGCGGTCGGGACTGACAATTACTCTCCCGGTCATTTTTTTGAATTTTTTGACATCACCGGCGACGGTTTCAGCGAATATATTATCCTCGACCGGGAGCGGCTTGATGTATATTCCAGGGAAGGCTCACTGATGTTCTCGCGGGAATTTTCCGTCCCGGTCTCGCTTGCCCCGGAATTTTATTTCTTCTCTGCGGATGACAGGCGGATAGGGATCGTTTCCCGGGAAAAGGGACAGATATTCCTGGTGGGCCCGGACGGAGAAATTTGTGATGGATTTCCCCTGGCCGGAAACTCACCTTTTGCTATTGGGTTCCTTCAGGGCGACCGCCAAAATTTCAGCCTTATTGTTGCATCCGGAAATAATTTTTTGTACAATTACACCCTGTATTAAAAAGTCATCCCTGATCCGTTCGTCTTAACCTTAAGTATGAATATCATAAGTCGACAGAAGCCCAACATGCTTCTGTTATTAATCGTTGTGGCTATTTTCCTGCCGGTTGCTTCCTGCCTCGATGACCGGTTTTCCGATAAGATACGGATCCGTCCTTCTGTTATGATGCCTCTTGCCCACGGCAAGCTTACCCTGGGAAATCTTTTGCTTGCCGAAGGATCCGGATTTTCCCGCGATCCGGATAACACCATCAGGCTGGTGCTGAGAGCCGATTCCATTTTTTCGGTTTCTTTTAACGAAATCCTTGATCTGCCCCTGCCTGATACCATATCGCGATCTTACAGCACAGGGCAGGTACGGCTTGAGGATTTTTCCACGGCCTCGGTCATCAGTCTTTATGAAATAGCCTCAAGGATCGATGAGCCGGAAGGTTCCTTCATACTGGGGTCTGCCGGGAACATGGTTCTGTTTCCGCAGGTCCCTCCACAGGACATTGGCGATTTGTCCGCCGAAAAAATCGGGCGACTGGATTATGCCTTGTTCTCTTCCGGAAAGATGGAGCTTACTGTCCGCAACAATCTTCCCGTTCCGGTCAGCATGCGGGTGCGGCTCCTGAACGAGTCCAGCCGCAGCGAGATAGCCGCCTTCGAGTTCAGGGATATAGAGCC
>SKQJ01000237.1 GCA_007119075.1 Bacteroidales bacterium
CTGGAATTATGTTTATGAACCGGGTGAGGCCGCACCTGTTATTTTCGAGAAATTTTATATGAAGTTCCTCGAAAACCTCCTGCTTGAAGAGATGGGCCGAGACCTTTACGAGCTGTTCCTTTCCGATAAGATACTGGTGCGCAATTTAATGGAGCTCGTCTGGGAAAAAAGGCGTTCGGCATGGCTTTCGGGGGACTGCTCAGAAGATGCGGAGGCGTTCACAGGAATCGTTCACGGAAGTTTCGGCGAAACAGTAAAATGGCTTGAGAACAAGATGGGCGCGGATCCCCGTAAATGGACATGGGCGGGAGTCCATCAGCTGCAGCTGGAGCATCCCATGGGCAGGGTCAGGCTACTGGATGCGCTGTTTAACCTGAACAGGGGCCCCTGGTCGCCCGGCGGCAGCTTTCATACCGTGGGCCCGTTTTCATATGATTTCCTTGACCCGTTCACGATTATCCACGGGGCATCACACAGGCATGTTTATCAGGTGGCCGAATGGGACGGGTCTTTTTCTGTGGTGCCGGGGGGGATATCGGGCATACCGGCCAGCGATCATTATTCAGATCAGGCGGAATTGTTCATGTCAGGCAGTTACCGTCCCGACCTGTTTTCACTTGCAGCGGTAGGAAAGAACGGAAAGTACAGGATGAGCTTTATGCCGGCCGTCCTGACAGCCGAATGAGCCGGACATGCTTTCCTGCCGACGGACGAATCACTGGCGGGGATCGCAGGCCCTGGCCTGAAAGTGAGCCGGAAATGCTGCTTTACAGATTTGTTGGTTCCGGTCTGGGGCGCAAGACAGCCTGCTTTCAGGCAAAATGGCCGGTCAGGGCAGACAGATACCCTGATATGCATCTTCTGCGAAGTTGCTCCCTGCAGGCAGCTCAAAGATTGCCTTTCAGGTGCCGGACAGGGAGAGCAGGATCTCAAGTGCCTGGTTGGCCTGCATATGGGCGACTATGCCCACCCTGGGCGCCAGGGGAGGCATGGCTGGGGAAGTTTCATTTTCCTGGTCGCCGCAAACAAAAATTTTTTCATTGGGTGCGGTGGTCCTGATAAGGTTGTTGCGGCCGAATCCGGCAACCCCGCTGCCCAGGATGAGGTATTTGTCATCCATTTGGGAAAGAACCGTTTCCGCTATCATCTGTTTCATCACGGCAAGATCAAACGCCTCGATTATAATCTGGCAGGATTTGAATATCACGGGAATGTTAGAAGGGTCGAGCATCAGATCATATGCCTCGACCTGTGTGCCAGGATTTGCCCTCTTTATGTTTTCCCTGAGTGCTGCGATCTTTTTCATGCCGGTCTGATCGGCAAAGAAATACTGCCTGTTAAGATTTTCGGGACTGACGGTATCGAAGTCGGCTATGATGAGTTTTCCGACTCCAGCCCTGGCAAGCGCAACGGCGCAATTGGATCCGAGCCCGCCGGCACCGGCAATGCCCACCGTTTTGTCTGACAGCCTTTTATATATGTCTTCAAGACCTGAGGCCGGCATAAGATTATTTGGCATTATATACTAACTTTGACCCTGCCGGGCGGCTTCCATGACAATAATCATTTGATAGCTAAGGCCGGCGCGATATTTTTAACATTCGAATAATCGTGCAAATTACGTAAAAATACGAGACAATATGGAAGTTCAGGAACTGAAAAAAAGTCACCGGCTGCTGGCCGGATTTGATTATGCCATAACCCCGCTTGACAGAGGGTATACCGATAAGATACTTTATGTGAACCTCGGCAGCAATGAGATCATGGAAAAGGGCGTCGACCCCCTTATGAAGGAGAAATTCATCGGAGGCAGGGGATACGGGCTCAAGCTCCTATGGGATGCAACCGGTCCGGATACCCGGTGGAATGACCCGGAAAACGAGATTATCATAAGCGGCGGACCCATTTGCGGCGTGACCCAGTATGCCGGCGCCGGCAAATCGATTGTTGTCTCCCTTTCTCCCCAGACCGGTTCGGTGATGGACAGCAATGTGGGAGGGTTTTTCGGGCCCTTCCTGAAATTTGCGGGGTATGATGCGTTTGAGCTTCAGGGGAAGGCTGAAAAAGACGTGATAATCTATATCGATGGCATAAAGGGAAGGGTGGAAATATTCGAAGCCCCCAAAGAGGCAATTGACACCCATGTCCTTGCCGAGCAGCTTACGGAGATGTTCGCCGAAAACGAAAAGGAAAAAAAGAACATCGGGATCGTTTCCACCGGAGCCGCCGCAGACCATTCGCTTATCGGAATGCTGAATTTTACCTTTTACGATGTCAAAAGAAAAGCCATCCGTCTCAAACAGGCGGGAAGGGGAGGCATCGGCACCGTTTTCCGCGATAAGCGGGTAAAGGCTATCGTAGCAAAAGTTGCCGGCGTGAAGGGCAATGCCAACAAGGTTGTCGACCTGGACGCTATCAGGGAACGGGGTCGCCGTTTTAACGAGGAGATGCGCCGGTTTGACCATGAGCAGGCCGAAATGCGGACAAAGGGCACGGTCCATCTTACCAACGTCATGAATGATTACGACCTGATCCCTGTCAATAACTTCAAGTTCGGGTCGCATCCCGATGCCGGAAATATCCATTCCGATGTGTATAAATCATTGTTTACCCAGGGTCTGCCCGATGGCTGCTGGATAGGCTGCACCATGTCGTGCGCCAAGGGAGTGGACAACTACAGGCTGCGCACGGGGCCTTATGCCGGACAGGAGGTCATAGTCGACGGCCCGGAATATGAAACGGCCGCCTCGCTGGGATCGAACCTCGGCATTTTCAATCCCGATTTTACCATTGAAGCCAATTTCTATTGCGACACCTATGGCATCTGCACCATAACATGGGGAACGGTGATGGGCTTTGTGATGGAGTGCTATGAGAACGGTATTCTGAATGAGGAGCGGTGCGGCGGACTGAAACTGAATTTCGGCAATGCCGATTCGGCAATGGAGCTTCTTCACATGCTTGCAAGGGGCGAGGGCTTCGGCAAAATTGCCGGAATGGGCGTCAGGAAGATGAAGGAGATGTTTGCCGAAAAAGGCTGGGGCGATCCGGCCTTCCTTCAGGATATTGCAATGGAGAACAAGGGGCTGGAATATTCGCAGTACATGTCCAAGGAATCGCTCGCCCAGCAAGGCGGGTACGCCCTGACCAACAAAGGGCCCCAGCATGACGAGGCGTGGCTGATATTTATGGATATGGTCAATAACCAGATACCCACCTTCGAAGATAAGGCCGAGGCACTGCACTATTTCCCCATGTTCAGGACATGGTTCGGACTGGTTGGATTATGCAAGCTTCCCTGGAATGATGTAGAGCCCGAGGGCAACGCAGAAACCGATGAGCCTGCCAAGGTTCCCGAGCATGTGGACAACTATGTGACAATATACAAGGCTGTGACAGGCAAACCCTTTGACAAGGAGGAACTTATAAGGCAGTCAGAGAGGGTTTACAATTTTCAGCGGATATTCAATCTGAGACGGGGCTTCGGCACCAGGAAGTACGATGCCCAGCCCTACAGGGCTGCGGGCCCGGTCACGGTTGAGGAATACGAATCACGTGCGGAAAGATATGACAAGCAGCTGAAGGATCTCATGAAAATCGATCCGGCAGGGAAATCCACCGAAGAGAAGATGGCACTGCATCGCAGATACCGTGAAGACAGGTACGAACAGCTGCTGGATGCCGTGTATCTCAGAAGGGGCTGGACAAAAAACGGCGTTCCCAAAATTGAACACCTCAAAAAGCTTGGGATGGATCTTCCCGAGCTCATCGAGCTGGTAAAAGATCACCAGGAGGCCTGACCCGGCAGCATTTTTTAATGGCAATCCACCGGCTTTTCTTCTGCCTGTCAGCTTTCGGGATGATTGACTGGTAATTGCCGGAACCCGCAACGTCCCTGATGCTAACTTCAGACTTTGAGAGCATAGCCCTGGCAATTGCCGGAACGGGTTAAAGACGAAGCTTCCGCTAACAGCCTTGCTTTAATATGAGGTGTGGGCATGATGCATGGGCAAACATAATTGAAAATGAAGCTGCCGCTCATGGCCCTGCTTTACCCGGCAAAATAATGGCGCGTGAATAATAATAAATCCTAAAGATGAAGCTGCTTTCAACAGCCCTGCTTCCCTTCATGCTGGCCTGCATGCTTTTTTCCTGCAGGCAGCCGGACAGCTCTTTGCGCATAATCCATGCAGGGAGCCTGACCGTGCCTGTAAAAGAAGCGGCCGATTCCTTCATGAAGCGGAATCCCGGGATAAGGGTGCTGACCGAAGCCTGGGGCAGCAAGGCAGGGGCCCGCAGGGTGAGCGACCTGGGCGTGCCGTGTGATATCTTTATTTCGGCCGATTATAAGGTGATCGACCATTTTCTGATTCCCGGCCACGCTTCATGGCAGATCCCGTTTGCCGGCAATGAGCTGTCGATCGTTTACACTCCACAGTCCCGCTACGCCGATGAGATCAATGCATTCAACTGGCATGAGATCCTTCTGAGGGATGATGTGGTTTACGGCCGCTCCGACCCCGGTTCCGATCCCTGCGGGGTCAGATCGGTACTGGTGACGCAGCTTGCAGAAATTTATTACGGTCATCCCGGACTTTCGGAAAAGCTCCTTTCCCGTCACCGGAACATGATAAGGCCCAAGGAAACAGACCTTCTTGCCCTGCTGGAGATCAACGCCCTGGATTATATATTCCTTTACCGTTCGGTTGCCCGGCAGCACCGGCTTGAGCATGTCAGGCTCCCCGACAGCCTGAACCTGAGAAATCCCGAGTTGAATGACTGGTACGCGCAGGCCCGGACAGAAACCAGGGGGACCGCCCCGGGGAAAACAATTATGGAGACCGGAGAGGCAATGGTATACGGCATCACCATTCCTCATAAGTCGGAGAATCCCGAGCTGGCCGCCCGGTTCGTGCAATTCTTCCTTTCTGAGGCCGGACAGGCGATCATGGAGAGAAACGGCCAGCATTCCCTTGTGCCCTCCGTATCGGATACCCGGGAGAAGATCCCGGCAGAGCTCCGGAAGTTTGTGTTGCCTCCCAACCGGTAACTTGTAAGGAATTCCCCTGAATTCCTGATGGTTGCATTGCTCCCAATGAGTGAAGCCGCGTGCATGGGAAATTCCGCGACGGACCCCTGAAGGTTGAATTTTATCCCATCCGCTGGTCACTGCCTGGCTCGTTCCCCGTTGCCACGGCATTAATATTGGTTAATTGGTTTATTTTTGTAGCGGCCAACCGTCCGCGGCATGATTGCCCACTGAAATAATCTGATCCTATGAACGGATACTATCCAATGAAGCTGTTGTTTGTATTTATCGGGGGACTGGTGCTGTTGTTTATTGTGGCGCCCCTGGCCGGCCTGTATCTCTCCACTACTCCGGGTGAGTTTTTTCAGACTGCGACCGACAGGGAAGTGGCGGGCAGCATCTGGCTGACATTGTGGACTTCAATGGCGGCCACTCTGTTGTTCGGACTGGCGGCCATACCTCTTGCCTGGCTGCTTGCCCGGAGAAAATTTCCCTTTAAAAGATTGATTTCGGCCGTGATCAATGTTCCGGTGGTGATTCCCCATTCTGCCGCGGGCATCGCAATTCTCGGTTTCGTCGCAAGGGATTCCGCCATAGGGCGGCTGGGGGAGAAACTCGGGCTGAGCTTCGTGGGAAATCCTTCGGGGATCATCCTTGCCATGGCTTTTGTGAGTATACCGTTCCTTATCAATGCCGCGAGGGATGGATTTGCCGCTGTGCCTGAAAAGTTTGAAAAGGCAGCGCTGAATCTTGGCGCCTCTCCTGTAAGGGTATTTTTTACCATAAGCCTTCCCCTGGCCTGGCGGTCGATTCTTACCGGATTGATAATGATGTGGGCCCGGGGCATGAGCGAATTCGGGGCGGTAGTGATAGTGGCCTATCATCCGATGACCGCGCCCGTGCTTATCTGGGAGCGGTTTGCTTCCTTCGGGCTTGATTGGGCTATTCCGGTGGCTGCGGTTTTTATTACGGTTTGCCTTATAGTTTTCATGATTTTGCGAATTGTAGCATCAGGGTATGACAAAACTGAAAGTTAGGGACGTCTCTGTCCGCCTCGGCCGGTTCGGGCTGAACAGGGTTAATTTTACCGCAGCAGGGGGGGAGTACTTTGTATTGCTCGGGATGTCCGGCGCCGGGAAATCAGTTATTCTGCAGATCATTGCAGGCATAATTCCGGCATCGGGTGGTCAGATATTTCTGGGCGGAAAGGATATCAGCGCCGAAAAGGTGCAAAACCGCAAGGTGGGCCTGGTATTCCAGGATTCGGCTCTTTTTCCCCATATGAACGTGTTCAGCAATATTGCCTACCCCCTGAGATCAATGAGACCGGGAGCCAGGGGGACCGACAGCAGGGTAAGGGAACTTGCGCAAATGACAGGGGTCAGCCACCTGCTGGACAGGGCAACGTCCAACCTTTCCGGCGGCGAGGCACAGAGAGTTGCGCTTGCGCGCGCCCTTGCCCTGGAGCCTGAATGCCTGTTGCTGGATGAGCCGCTGTCGGCACTCGACGTGCAGACAAGAAGCGAGTTTCGCCGTCTGCTCAGGGAACTGAACCGGCAGGGGCAGACCATCGTGCATGTTACTCATGATTACGAGGAAGCCGCGCTGCTGGCCGGGCGCATCGGAGTAATGGAAAACGGCACCGTAGTGCAGGAAGGGTCTCCGGCGGAGGTGTTTCAGCAGCCCGGATCGGAATTTGTTGCCCGGTTCGTGGGGATAAGGAATTTCTTCAGCGGAACGCTGACCAGGGAAAGAGGCCCGATGTGCAGGTTCCGCACTGCAGGCATCGATATTGCCCTTCTCAGCGACGAGCCTCCCGGGGAAGGCTTTGTGGTTATAAGGGCAGAAGATGTCACTATAATGCGAAACAGTATGCCGTCGTCTGCCATCAATAATTTCAGGGGAGCGGTGACCGGATCCGGACCTGCCAGGATGGGAACGGAGATTATGGTCGACATAGGCGTTCCCCTTGCCGTGCTTGTATCCGATGATTCTGCCGGCTCCCTGGGTTTAGCCGAAGGCACAACCGTTTGGGTCAGTTTCAAGGCTTCGGCTATTAAATTTATAAGAAAATGATGGAATTAAAAAAAATGCTCATAATAGGCGGCGCCAGCCGCAATGTGGGGAAGACGGAGCTGGTATGCGGACTGTTACGGAGACTTGGGGCCGGCAGGGAGATCATCAGCCTGAAAATTTCGGGCATCAGCCCTGGCAGCGATCCCCTTCACGGAAATCACGGCCCCGCACCTGAAAAATTCCATCTTCTCGAGGAGACTAACCGGGATGGTGTCAAGGACAGCTCGAAAATGCTGCTGGCAGGGGCTGCCCGGGCTTTCTACCTGAGAACGCGCGATGAATTTCTGCCGGAGGCAATGGATCATTTTTTTTCGGCAGCCGGTACCGACAGGATAATTATTTGTGAATCGATAGTGTTGCGCAGGTTAATTGATCCGGGACTGTTTGTTCTTGTAAAAAGCAACAGGGAGGAGACCATGAAACGCAGTCTCGGGGAAGTCATTCATCTTGTCGACCTCACAATTGTCTCCGACGGCAAAAGCTTCAGTCCCCCGCCCTCCGTGATAGGCCTGGACGGCAATGGCTGGTACAGGCATAACGGATGACGGCAGCTGATGCCGGTCGGCATATAACGGGTTGCAGTGGCTGGTGCGGCGCATAGAGGACAGCGGGGCCGGCAACGAAAAAAGAATAGCCGCCGGCAACAGCTGGTCCCGGGTGACTTGAAGCGGATGGCAGGGCCGCGGCAAAAGATGCCTGGTGGCAACATGCTGGCAAACAATAGCTGACCGTAAACTTTGTCAGGATCAATGTTTCTTTGTAAATTTCGGCCCGGAGTTTCGGCTGGTTTTTGCTCCCGAACAGGGGCTATGCCGGAACAGCCTGAAGATTTAAAACAGATAAGGCTTTATTTGATTGTGCAATGATCGATTTTAAAGAGGCACTGAAAATTATCGGCGGACAGGTTTTTGTTCCGGATACCGAACGCGTGGATCTGCGCGATGCTCCGGGCAGGATACTGGCAGAAGATATTATTTCCGATATTGACATGCCTCCTTTTGACAGATCGGCCATGGATGGCTTTGCCTGTCGCCGGAGCGACCTTGGCGACAGGCTGGAGATAATCGAAAGCATAAAAGCCGGCGATGTTCCCCGCATGCGGATAGGCAGGAATCAATGCACACGGATCATGACCGGCGGCAAGGTGCCCGATGGCGCCGACTGCGTAATAATGGTAGAACATACTTTGCCTGAAGATGACCGGCATATCCGGTTTGCCGGCTCAAAAACCGCCGGCAACATTGCCTTTAAGGGCGAAGACCTTAAAAAGGGCGATCTGGTGCTGGCAAAGGGCACGCTATTGAGACCGGGGCATATTGCCATACTTGCCGCCGCCGGTTCCGGAAAGCCCGCGGTTTTCCGGCAGCCCCTGGTAGCGGTGTTAACTACGGGCGATGAAATCGTGGAACCGGATACCCTGCCGGGGGGCACTTCTATACGCAACAGCAACGGCCCGTCGCTGGTGGCCCAGATAAGCGTTATTGGTGCATTGCCTGATTACAGGGGAATTATTGAGGATGATCCGTCAGCTACCGCCAGCGCCATCAGTGAAGCCCTTTCCTCATGCGATGCCATTTTGATTACGGGCGGTGTCTCAATGGGCGATTATGACTTTGTGCCCGAAGTTCTGAGGAGCTGCGGGATAGAATTGTTTTTTGAGAAAGTGGCAATAAAACCGGGACGGCCCACCGTTTTCGGGAAGAAGGGAAATATACCGGTATTCGGGCTCCCGGGCAACCCGGTTTCCGCCTTTATTATTTTCGAGCTGATGGTCAAGCCGCTGCTTTTCCAAATGATGGGGCATAAATATGATCTCCCGGCCATAAGCTTGCCCATGGGCCGGGACTATTCAAGAAAAAAGGCCGACAGGGTGTCGTTTATACCCGTCAGTCTCAACAGCAGGGGAGAGGTTATTCCGGCCGAGTATCACGGATCGGGCCATATCCATTCTCTTGCGGGAGCCTGGGGACTGATGGGCATGGAAACCGGCGTTTATTCTATCAAAAAGGGGGAGAGAGTCAATGTTAGACAGATATAACAGAACAATAAATTATCTGAGGATATCGGTGACCGACCGTTGCAACCTGCGTTGCAGCTATTGTATGCCATGTGAGGATTTCGTGGTGCTTGATCATTCTGAGATACTGAGGTTTGATGAAATTGTCGAAGTGGTTAGGCAGGCGGTGGCTATGGGCGTTGACAAGGTCCGGCTCACGGGAGGCGAGCCTCTTGTTCGCCGTGATATTGTTGATCTTGTCGGGATGATAGCATCGGTGAAGGGGATAGCTGACCTGGCCATGACCAGCAACGGGGTGCTGCTTGAAAAATTCGCCCTCCCCCTGGCCCGGGCCGGACTGAAGAGGGTGAACATAAGTCTTGATACCATGGATCCCTTAAAGTTCAGCCGGCTTACCTCCGGCGGTGATATCGGAAGAGTTATGACAGGAATCGAAGCTGCAATGGAAGCCGGACTGGAACCGGTTAAGCTCAATTGTGTTATCGGCTCCTCGTCTTTTGAGCCCGACGCCATGGCCGTAAAGAAATTTGCCATGGAGCGGGGACTGGAAGTCAGGTTTATCCACCAGATGGATCTTGGGGGCGGGGTGTTTTCTGTTGTGGAAGGAGGACAGGGGGGCGATTGCGAACGGTGCAACCGGCTTCGCCTTACAGCCGACGGAAAGGTAAAGCCTTGCCTGTTCAATGATCTGGCATATGATGTGCGCAGGATGGGAGCGGCAGAGGCCCTTAAAGCCGCTGTTTCGTCCAAGCCCTGGTGCGGAACCGTGTGCACCCATAACAAGTTTTACAATATCGGAGGCTGATGAAAAAAAAACTGTCTCATACCGATGACGGCGGAAAGGCCAGGATGGTTGATGTCGGCTCCAAGCCGGATCAGTCACGCAGGGCCAGGGCGCAGGGCTTTATCAGGATGGATCCGGAAACTCTTGAATTGATCAGACAGAACACGATCAAAAAAGGAGATGTGCTAAGGGTGGCTGAAATAGCAGGAATCCAGGCTGCAAAACAGACCCCGTTTCTCATTCCTCTATGCCATTCCCTTTTGCTTACCGGGATAAGCGTAGCTGCGACCCTGATGGATGACGGCATCCGGGTGGAGGCAGAATGCGGCTGCAGCGGTCCCACCGGCGTGGAAATGGAAGCCCTTACAGCCGCAGGCGTTGCGTTGCTGACTATTTATGATATGTGCAAAGCAGTTGATAAATCTATGGTTATAGAAGGCATCAGTCTGCTCGAAAAAACAAAAACCAATATCTGAACCAAAAAATTCAATAATCATATTGACAGCGGATGGGAAAAATACCGGGCAATTCACTGATTTGTTTACTCATAGCCACACTCCTTGCATCTGGCGGCTGCAGCAACAAACAGATGCGCAACTTCAACGCAATTCCAAGCTTTTCCCGCAATTATGTGAATGCCGTAATCGAAATACCTGCCGGCACCAACCAGAGGATCAAATACAGCGAGATGGACAGGATGTTCCTGATTGACCAGTCAGCCGGCCCGGGCGGAATCATTGATTTCCTGCCCGCTCCCGGAAACTACGGATTTGTTCCCGGAACCTTTATGGATCCTGTTATGGGAGGCGACGGCGAGCCCCTGAAGATACTGGTAATTGCCGAAAGCCTCCCCACCGGCACAGTTATGGAGGTAATCCCCCTGCTGGTACTTTATTTTACGGAATACATTTCCGGTCAGGAACTGGTTATTCCCACAATAATTTCCGTTCCGGCCAGTCACCGCCACCAGGTTATAAATGCTTTTAATTACGAAGATTTGTTTGAGAGCTACCCTGACCTTGTCGACATTCTCGTCAAGTGGTTTGCTTCGTTCAGGGGCGTGAGCCCTGACTATCTCAGGGCAATGGGAGACGGGGACGTTGCCGTGAACGAGGTGGGCAAGTGGGAGATAAGGAGATTCTAAATCTGATCAGATTGCGCAAATGGAAAATGCAAGCATTAAAATTGTTTCGGTCAATATTTCGGATAGAAAGGGGATCGTAAAATCACCCTCCGGCTATATCGATCTCGATAGCAAAGGTGTCAGGGGCGATGCCCATGCCGGTAACTGGCACCGGCAGGTGAGCCTGCTGGGGATCGAAAGCATGGAGCGGTTCACCGCCCAATCGGGGCGCGAAGTATCTTTTGGCGAATTTGCCGAGAATATAACCACAAGGGGAATCGAGCTTGCTGACACCAGTCCGCTCGACCGCCTTGTTTCCGGGAATACCGAGCTGGAGATTACACAGATAGGCAAGAAGTGCCATGGAAAAACCTGTGCAATATTAAAGGAGGTAGGCGATTGCGTCATGCCCCGGGAGGGCATATTCGCCCGGGTTGTCAGGGGAGGCAGGCTGAATGCCGGCGATACGATGGAGTACCGGCCGCGGAAATTCAGGTTCCTGGTCATAACCCTGAGCGACAGGGCCAGCAGGGGAGAATATGAAGACAAAAGCGGTCCGGCGATAAGCCGGATCCTCACCGACCATTTCGGGCTCCGCAAACGGGAGATAATCATTGAGAGCGCCATTATTCCCGATGATGAAAAGCAATTGCGGATGTTTCTCGAGCGGGGAAAACAGAATTTTGATTTCATCCTGACTACCGGAGGAACGGGCGTGGGAATGCGCGACATCAGCCCCGATGTTGTCAGGCCCATGCTTGACAAGGAGATACCGGGGATAATGGAAATGATACGGGTAAAATTCGGGGAAAGCAAGCCAAATGCGCTTCTGAGCAGGGGAGTGGCGGGATTGATGGGATACTCTTTTGTATATACCCTTCCGGGAAGCGTAAAGGCCGTAAACGAGTATATGAGTGAAATAATAAAGACCATGGAGCATCTTGTATACATGCTTCACGGGCTTGACAATCATTGAGATAAAAACTTACAGGCCATGCTGGCGCTCGCGGCAGGGGAGGTTTGGCAGCATTGTTTTGCCGGGGAATCCGGACATGCCTGAGCATCAAACGGACTAAAAACAGATAGACGATGGAAAGACAAAAAGCTCTTGAGCTGCTCGGTGAATATGTAAAGGATGATAAAATGCGTATCCATTGCCTTGCTTCCGAGTCGGTAATGCGGGCTCTTGCCCGCAGGCTTGGTGAAGACGAGGAGAAGTGGGGCCTGGCGGGTTTGCTGCATGATATCGATGTTGAAGCCACCGGCGCCGACCCAAAGAGGCACGGGCTCGAGGCGCAGGGAATACTTGAGCAGCACGGAATTGACCCGGAAATTACGGATGCGGTTACCATGCACAATGAAAAGGCAACCGGCAGGGAACGGCATACCCGGTTTCAGCACGCATTGGCGGCCGGTGAAACCATAACCGGGCTTATTTATGCCACAACACTTGTGTATCCTGATAAAAAAATAGCGTCGGTAAAACCGAAATCGGTAGTTAAAAGGATGAAAGAGAAAGCCTTTGCCGCCTCGGTCAGCCGGGACCATATACTCGAATGCGAAAAGATCGGCATACCGCTGCCCGAGTTTGCCGAAATCTCCCTCAATGCCATGAAGGAGATCGCCGGCGATATCGGGCTGGACTGATCGAACGAGCTTAATGATTAATTAACCTGTTGATTTCACATGACTATGACAGACAGAATTCCCGCTACCATGAAGGGAGCCTTTCTCCCCGGAAACAGCACAGTTGTACTTAAAGATATCCCGGTGCCCGAGCCCGGGCATGGCGAGGTGCTTATAAAAACAAAGTCCTCGACAATCTGCGGAAGCGATATCAGGGCAATTTATCACGAACACCTGGGCAAGGGAGCTGAAGGATATAACAACAAAGTTGCCGGTCATGAACCATCGGGACAGGTTGTTAAATGCGGGCCCGGTTTGAAAAGATTCAAGGAAGGCGACAGGGTGGTAATATATCACATCTCCGGTTGCGGCGTATGCAATGATTGCAGGAGGGGGTTCATGATCAGCTGCACAAGTACCCATCGTGCCGCATACGGCTGGCAGCGCGACGGGGGAATGGCGCCGTATATTGTTGCCGGGGAGAAAGACCTGGTATTGCTTCCCGATTCTCTCAGCTATACCGACGGAGCCCAGATTGCATGCGGGTTCGGCACCTGCTATGAAGCCCTGGAAAAGATCGGGGTCTGCGGGAATGATGCCGTGCTTGTCGTTGGACTGGGACCCGTTGGACTGGCAACCCTGATGCTGGCAAAAGCCATGGGCGCACAGATGCTTGCGGGCGTGGATACTGTCAGGGAGAGGTGTGAACTGGCCAGGGAGAAAAAACTGGCAGATCATGTATTCCTTTCAGGCGAAAATACTTTACAGGATGTCATGGCGCTCACCTTCAATGGCCAGGGCTACGAAAGGACGGTTGATTGCTCGGGTAACACCCATGGGAGGCAGCTTGCAATACGGGCAACACGCAAATGGGGAAAGATGGCTATGGTGGGAGAAGGTGGAACCGTTGAATTCAATCCGAGCCCCGATATCATCCATGATCAGGTTACAATATTTGGTTCATGGGTAACCAGTATCTGGCTTATGGAAGAGCTGGTTGAGCGGATAGCCCGCTGGGGGATTCATCCCGAAGAACTGGTAACCCACCGGTACACTCTGGACAGGGCGCCGGAGGCCTTTGAGCTGATGGCCGGCGGCAAATGCGGCAAGGTTGCAATTGTTTTTGACGAGGAGGTGCCGTCATGACTGGAATAAAGAATTTCATCCCTGATCCGGAAGGTTTAAGCCCTGATAAAATTCCTTCGAAACGTCTGTATACAGGTGATGAGATCCCGGTTATCGGAATTGGCACTTTCGGTTCCGACCACGTATCGGCAGATCAGGTTGCCCTGGCTGTCAGGCAGGCAATACTGCTGGGCTACAGGCATATTGACTGCGCCTCCGTATATGGAAACGAGCAGAAAATCGGACCGGTGCTTTCTGAGCTTATGGAGGGGGGACTGGATCGAAAGGAGCTTTGGGTGACTTCAAAAGTCTGGAACAACATGCACGGAGAGGGACAGGTACTGGAGTCATGCAGGAGGTCGCTCGATGATCTTATGCTGGACTATCTTGATATGTACCTTGTCCACTGGCCTTTCCCGAACCATCATGCCACAGGGGTCGATGTCGGCTCAAGGGATCCCGGTGCAGTGCCATATATACATGAAAACTTTATGAAGACCTGGAGGCAGATGGAGGA
>SKQJ01000147.1 GCA_007119075.1 Bacteroidales bacterium
ATCGGAAGGAGGCTGGCCGATCCGCTTGCCGAGCTTGTCAAGATTGATCCGAAGTCGATCGGCGTAGGTCAATACCAGCATGATGTGGATCAGGGCAGTCTCAGGGAGAGCCTCGACCAGGTAGTGGAAAGCTGCGTCAACCAGGTGGGCGTTAATCTCAATACCGCCAGCAAACACTTGCTAACCTATGTTTCCGGGCTCGGTCCCGCACTTGCTCAGAATATTGTCGATTACCGGTCAGAGAAAGGTCCGTTCGGTTCCCGGAAGGAACTCAAAAAAGTCGCCCGCCTGGGCGAAAAGGCCTTCGAGCAAAGCGCCGGCTTTCTTCGTATTCCCGCTGCAGCCAATCCCCTTGACAATACAGCTGTGCATCCGGAGTCGTATGATATAGTCAGCCGGATGGCTGCCGATCTGGGCGCGGGTACCGATGACCTGATCGGCTCCCCGGAATTAAGGAAAAAAATTGACCCCGAAAAATACGTGACCGACCGGACCGGTCTTCCAACGCTGATTGATATTATGCGGGAGCTCGAACGTCCCGGAAGGGATCCGCGAAGCAAAATAGAGGTATTTGAGTTTTCGCCCGATGTATTCACCATTGATGATCTGAAAACCGGCATGGTCCTCCCCGGTATAGTTACGAATATTACAAAATTCGGGGCATTTGTAGATGTGGGGGTAAAGCAGGACGGGCTGGTCCATATTTCACAGCTGGCCGACCGGTTTGTCAGCAATCCCTCCGATGTTGTCAGCCTCAATCAGACCGTAAGGGTGAGGGTTATGGATGTCGATGTGGCCCGCAAAAGAATTCAGCTCAGCATTAAGGCCGCCATGGAAAAATAAATATCTATATTTCTCCTGTAATAAAAGAAGCCAAAATTTTGTTTTCAGAAAATACAAAATTTTGACTTACAGGAGGAACCGCTTCGCATTAACATGAAAATTTTTTCATCCGTCTGTATGTAAAATGGCTGAAAAATTTTTCATGTATATTTACTACTCAGTTTGTGTTTGCCGGGGCTTTGCTTTTCAGGCCGCAATAATCCGGCGCAGGGATCCGATGAGCAAAAACTTTAAATTATCTGATTATGAAGCTTCAAGTCTGGTCAACCGCTGTTTTTTTAATTTTTTGTTTTGTTCCGTCCGGAGCGCAATGGCAACCTGCCGGCGAAAGGATCAGGACTGAATGGGCCGCAGAAGTCGCCCCCCAGAATGTATGGAATGTCTATCCCCGGCCGCTGCTGGAGAGGGCTGAGTGGAAAAGCCTGAACGGGCTGTGGGACTATGCCCTCAGTCCCCGCCACTCCCCGGCGCCTGCAGCCTATGACGGAGAAATTCTTGTCCCCTTCCCCGTCGAATCCAGCCTTTCGGGGGTGAAAAAGACTGTGGGGGAGGATCAGGTCGTCTGGTATGAACGCAGTTTTGCCGTTCCTTCCGGCTGGAGGGGCAGGGATATATTGCTGCACTTCGGGGCGGTCGACTGGCAGGCGGACGTTTGGGTAAATGACATAAAGGCAGGGACCCATACGGGCGGGTATTCTGCCTTTTATTTCAACATCACCCCCTTTCTCAATTCCCGAGGCGATCAGAAAGTCGTGGTCAGGGTATGGGACCCGACCGACAAGTCTTTTCAGCCCAGGGGGAAGCAGGTAAGCGAGCCGCGCGGCATCTGGTACACGGCGGTGACTGGGATATGGCAGACCGTCTGGATAGAACCCGTTGAGAGGAACCATATTTCCGGGATAAGAACCACTCCTGATATTGACCTGAACAGGGTGAGCATCGGGATTGAAACCAGCGGAAACAGTTTTGGCGATTATGCCGAAGTGAAGGTGACAGATGAGGGAAAGATCGTTTCCACGGAAAGGTTTGCCGTCAGCGGGAATGCCGATATATACCTTGACGCTCCGAAGCTCTGGAGCCCGGAATCGCCCTTTATTTATGACCTGGAGGTAACATTGTACAGCGGCGGAAAGGTTGCCGACAGGGTAAAAAGCTATTTTGCCATGCGAAAAATTTCCACCGGAAGGGACCGGAACGGCATTGTAAGGATCAGGCTTAACAACGAGGATTATTTCCCCATGGGAACGCTCGACCAGGGCTGGTGGCCGGATGGATTGTACACCCCACCCTCCGATGAGGCGATGCTTTATGATATCAGGGTCACAAAGGATATGGGGTTCAATATGATCCGCAAGCATGTAAAGGTCGAGCCTGCCCGCTGGTATATGCATTGCGACCGCGAGGGCATCCTGGTATGGCAGGATATGCCCAGCGGCGATCAGACTCCGGTCTGGCAGATGCGGCAGTATTTTGACGGAACCGAGCTCAGGCGAAGCAACGAGTCGGAAGCCAACTTCCGCAAGGAATGGAAAGCGATAATCGACCTTCTTTATTCACATCCCTCGATAGTTGCCTGGATACCCTTTAACGAGGGATGGGGCCAGTTCAAAACCGAAGAGATCACAGAATGGACCAAAAATTATGATCCGTCAAGACTTGTACTGCCCGCAAGCGGGGGCAACCATTTCCAGGCGGGCGATATTCTGGGCATCCACAATTATCCCCAGCCGCTGCTTTACCTCTACGATGCCACCCGGCCCACAGTTCTCAGCGAATTCGGCGGGATCGGACTTGTTCTGGAGGGGCATCTCTGGGAACCTGACCGCAACTGGGGGTATATTCAGTTCAATTCAGGTCAGGAGGTGACACAAAAATACCTTGAGTATGCCGGAGAGCTCAAAAGACTGATAAGGGCCGGGATTTCCGGGGCCGTATATACCCAGACCACTGATGTGGAGATCGAGGTAAACGGTTTGATGACCTATGACCGGCGCCGGATTAAAATGGAACCGGAAATGATCAGGCAGGCCAACCTGGAGATCAGGAATGTCCTGGCGCCGGATCCCGGGCCATAAGGGTTGCCCTGGCAGGGAGCTTGTCCGCTCAGGTGATTAACAGCTTACGCGCCGGTTCCGGACGGCAGGGACTGCTTTCAGACCGCTATAAATATGCACTTCCGGCCCCGGAAGGACTTAAAGCAGATACTGAATAATTTAATGTATTGTTTGATTAATGCGTATCTTATTTATACTTTTGCATGGATTTTTCCGGGTGTAACCGATTCCTTTGCTGCTTGAACCTGGATCCTGAAATTGCTGATTTTTAAATCAATTCAAATAACATACATGTCACTGAAAAAAATCAAATTGCCGGCCGATACCCGGGCGCTGCTGAAAAAATGCAAGTCATGCACCGGTTTCAACTCCTCGGCCGAACTTGTTGATGCCTCACTTGGCGGCAACTCTGACAATTCCTTTGAGGTCAAATACCAGGTAGAAGGCAAAGGAGAGATATCCGAAGCCACAGTCCACCGCGTGACTAACGGAATTTCGGTGAATTACTCCGAAGTCTATATGCGCAGAAGGGATCCCGACACGATGATAGTTGCTGATGACAAACCCAGCGACAAGCCCAGGTATGCCGACCTGTACGGGCAGGATTTTGAAAGCCTCAGGAACGATACGCTAACATGGCTGGAAAATCAGGCAATAGGCTACTTCGTATTCCAGATCGGTCCCCCGGAATTTGCCTATTACGGCATTGCCATCGCCCCGGCCAATGCGGCTTTTTTCTGCCTGGGATTGTCATTGCTGCAGAAGATAGTAGATACCAGAGAATTAAAAGATGAGATCAGCATCAAGTCGGTAGTGTATGTTGCCCCGACTTTCCGTCATACCCATTTTGACGGGAAGCAGAAGGTGATACACAACAGGACAGATGAGGTCTATGAGATATTTTCCTATAACCTTTATCCGGGTCCGAGCGCCAAAAAGGGTATTTACGGCGTTCTGCTTTCGATAGGCGAGGAGGAAGGCTGGTCAGCTCCCCACTGTTCAGCCGTACAGTCCACCAGTCCCTACGACAATGTCACTACGTTTATGCACGAGGGGGCCAGCGGGGGAGGCAAGAGTGAAATGCTCCAGCTGATTGTAAGGGAACCTGAAGGATCGGTGCTTATAGGAGAGAATATTTTTACCGGAGAGAGGCGGTCCACCACTATTCCACAATTCTGCAAGATCAGTCCGGTATGCGATGACATGGGTATAGTGCATCCTTCATACGAGACAGGCGGCATGAGGTTAAGGATAATGGATGCCGAGCACGGGTGGTTCATACGAACAGACAGTATTACGGGATACGGGTTCGAACCCCAGATCGAACGGCTTACCATAAACGCCTCCGAGCCCCTGCTGTTTTTAAACATCAAGACAAATCCCGGAGGAACCGCGCTCATATGGAACCATATCGAGGACGAGCCCGGGAAACCCTGTCCAAACCCCCGGGTAGTAGTACCCCGGCACCTTTTTCCAGGGGTGGTCAATGAACCCGTTTCAGTCGACGTCAGGAGCTTCGGGGTCAGGACCCCTCCCTGTTCGGCAGAAAGTCCGAGCTACGGCATAATTGGCATTTTTCATATTCTTCCTCCTGCACTTGCATGGCTCTGGCGGCTGGTGTCCCCAAGGGGTCATGCCAACCCCAGCATAGTTGAGGCCGAAAAGATGGGAAGCGAAGGAGTGGGGTCATACTGGCCATTTGCGACCGGCAAAAAGGTAAGGCATGCGAATCTTATTTTAGAACAGATCATCAATAATACCGTCACCCAATATGTTCTTACTCCCAATCAGCATGTAGGAGCATGGAAAGTGGGATTCAAGCCCCAGCTGCTGATGCGTGAATATCTGACCAGGCGGGGCAATGCAAAATTCCGGCCTGACCAGTACCAGCCTGCCCGCTGTCCCATACTCGGATATGAGCTGAATTATCTTACCATCGAAGGGTCGAAGATCCCTTCCCGGTTCTTTAAGGTATACCGCCAGGAAGCCGTCGGCTTCGAGGGATATGATAAAGGAGCAGAAATACTTACCGGGTTCTTCAAGGAGCAGCTTCCCCAGTACCTGACGCCGGACCTGTCTGATCTTGGACGGAAGATAATCGAAGTCTGCCTTAACGACGGCGACATAAAGGATTACGAATCCCTTATCAGGAAAAAATGATTTTTTAACTTTGATCACGGGATTTCCGGTAATAATTCCGGGAATACCGTGTTATACTGTCAAATTTATTAAAACCAGGCAGTCCGTTGCCTTATCATTTACCTGATAATTATCCTGATGTCTGAAAAAAAATTACCATATTCCGCCTTAATATTGATGTTTATGTTTATGTCAATTCTTCCCTCCGGTTGTAAAAACAGCGGGCCCGAACCGCCTGTCGCACTAAAGATACCCGTTGAGCTTACCCGTCACGGCCATACCAGGATC
Organism: Bacteroidales bacterium; assembly: GCA_007119075.1. Classification (GTDB taxonomy): domain Bacteria; phylum Bacteroidota; class Bacteroidia; order Bacteroidales; family PUMT01; genus PXAP01. The sequence continues at coordinate 5,325 of SKQJ01000147.1, forward strand.
GACAATTATTACTGGCTGCGGGAGCGGGATAATCCCGGCGTTCTGGAATACCTTCAGGCCGAAAACGAATATACACGGTCGATGCTCAGTCACACCGAAGCCCTTCAGGAAAAGCTCTACGACGAGATAATAGGCCGCATAAAGCAGACCGACGAATCGGTACCTTATTTTGACAATGGATATTACTATTATACAAGGTTCGAGGAGGGAGGCGAGTTCCCCATTTACTGTCGTAAAAGGGGCGATGCCGGCGGACAGGAGGAAATAATGCTCGATGTCAATGAAATGGCTAAGGGGCATAGTTTCTATCATGTTTCCGGGCTCAATGTGAGTCCCGATAACCGTATACTGGCATTCGGCATTGACTCGGTGGGGAGGAGGAAGTACTCATTGAGGTTCAAGGATCTTGAAACGGGACAGCTGTTGACCGATATTATAACCGAAACTACCGGCTATGTTGCCTGGGTGAATGATAGCCGGACCGTTTATTATACGGTCCAGAATGAAGCAACCCTGCGTTCCGAAAAGGTTTTCCGGCACAGTCTCGGCGATGATCCCGAAGATCGGGACCTTGTATATTTCGAGGAGGACGATACTTACCGTGTCGGTGTTTTTGCCACCAAGTCACGAGAATACCTGATGATCGTCTCTTCAAGCACACTGTCGACCGAATACCGTTATGCCGATGCCGGAGATCCTTCTGCCAGTTTCCTGGTTTTTCATCCCAGGGAACGTGACATGAGATACAGTGTGGATCACCACGGCGACAAATTCTATGTCTTAACCAACTGGAAAGCCCGTAATTTCCGGCTGATGGAGACGCCGGTCGGCCACACGGAAAAAAAATACTGGAACGAGATCGTTCCCCACAGGGAAGATGTGCTGCTGGGAGGAATTGAAATATTCAATGATTACCTGGTCCTGTCGGAAAGGAAGAACGGCCTGAGGCAGCTGTATATACATAACTGGGAAACAGGCACAGGTTCCTGGCTTGAATTCCCGGAAGAGGTCTATACGGCGGGCGTTTCCGTGAACCGGGATTTTGACAGCGAGCTGCTAAGGTTTTCATATAGCTCGCTTACTACCCCCAATTCGGTTTTCGATCACAATATGAAGACCGGCGAAAGGACTCTTCTCAAGCAGGATGAAGTCCTGGGCGATTTCGATCCTGACAATTACCAGGCCAGGAGGCTTTACGCCACTGCCGGCGATGGCACAAAGATCCCCATTTCCCTTGTTTACCGTAAGGGGGTCGAAAAGGACGGAACCAATCCGCTGCTGCTTTATGGCTATGGTTCTTACGGCAGCAGTACCGATCCCCGTTTCAGTTCTATCCGGCTGAGTCTGCTCGACAGGGGATTTATTTATGCAATTGCCCATATCCGGGGCGGGCAGGAAATGGGGAGATACTGGTACGAGGAGGGCAAGCTGCTGAACAAGATGAATACCTTCACCGACTTTAACGATTGTGCCCGTTACCTCATCGAAGAGAAATATACGAGTCAGCAGCACCTGTTCGCCCAGGGCGGGAGCGCCGGGGGTCTGCTTATCGGCGCTGCCATCAATATGAACCCGGGGCTTTACCGGGGGGTGATCGCCGCGGTGCCCTTTGTCGATGTCGTCACCACCATGCTTGACGACGGCATACCGCTCACCACCGGAGAGTATGACGAATGGGGCAACCCGAACGAGCCTGAATATTATCATTACATGCTTTCCTATTCACCATATGACCAGGTAAAAACACAGGACTACCCGGCCATGCTTGTTACCACGGGATTGCATGACTCACAGGTGCAATACTGGGAACCTGCCAAGTGGGTGGCAAAGCTCCGGCAGTACAAGACTGACAGCAATCCCCTGTTGCTTCACACCAACCTGGAGGCCGGTCACGGCGGCGCTGCAGGCAGATACCAGCGATACAGGGAGATAGCCCTGGAATATGCCTTTCTTATCGATCTGGCCGGGGTCGAAAAATTTGCGGAATAGCTTTTTCCGGGGCAAACGAACCGGATCTTTGATCAGGAACCGCGACTATACCCGGTATACGTCCATTAATGAACAAAGCCTGTACGAATTCGTACAGGCTTTTCCTGTTTCCGGGAAGATTATCGAGGCGGCTTACAGGCTTAAAAACCACAAAGATAGTTAAATACATAGATTGGCATGAGTTTGGTACTTTGAGTTGCAGAACTTTCAAACATAAAACTAAGGAGGAACCAAATTATGAAAAAACTGAGTTTATTGATTATCGCTGGACTTATAAGTCTGACCACATTTGCAAAAGCAGGAATTCCCGATTACGTGATTACTGCCGACGGAATTCAATATTACGAAAAGGTGCGCTACGGGTTCACTGACCTGGTTGGCGTAGAGAACAGCTCAAGGGAAAGGTATAAAAATGAGGAAGTGCTGGCCTACATGAAAAACGGCCGTGTTTACGAAAAAGTTCCTGTCGTTGTCAACAACAGGAAAACAGGCCGTTATACCTTCATGGAACTTGTGGCTTACAGGAACGGTCTCAAGGTTTACAAGAACAGGACCGGAAATCTGGACCAGAGTTATGAGTACTTTGTTTACAGGAGTAATGAATTCGTAGTGCAGTTTGACAAGCGCAATGCCCCATCGCTGAACACTTTCTTTTTCAGGCCGTTAATAGCCAGTAAATAAGTATCTTTTGCCCGGGGCAAAGCAAAGGGCGGTCCGGAAAGGATCGCCCTTTGTTTGTGATGAGCCATGCATGGAAGATACCTGATGGTGAGAATCTGTTGAGGTTCCCTGGAGCAGTTCCAAAAACCGGATTATGTTCAGAAAGGCAGATCATCCTCCTGCGGAGGAGGAATATCATCTTCCTGTGGAGGGGGCGGCATTACGGAACCACCGGAAGCGACTTTTTCAAATCTCCATGCCCTTACATCAGTATACCACTTTGAATTGAACTCGCGGGATTCAATATTGACGCTAACTTCCACCTGATCGCCCTCCCCGAATCCTGCCACTTCCTTTGCTTTATCGCCCCAGGCGCTTATACAGATTTTCCTGGGAAACTCACCCGGAGTCTCGATAATGAAATCCTGCTTCACCCACGGACCGTTTTTACCGGTTCCGTTTTGCTGGGGAAGCACCTGCAACAGCCTTCCGGTCAGAACTATACTCATATCTGTTATTTCTGATGGGTGTTACACCTGTCCTGAATAAGAGCAGATGTGATGATTATTCTTCAATAATGTCAAGAAGCTCAACCTCGAAAACAAGGGTCATGTAGGGCTCAATAATCCCTCCGGGGCGGGGGCTTGCTCCGTAGGCAAGATTATGCGGTATGTATATTTTCCACTTCGACCCCACCGGCATGAGCTGCAGCGCTTCGGTCCATCCGGGTATGACCCTGTCAAGCCTGAACTGTGCGGGCTCGCCCCTGTCGTACGAACTGTCGAATTCGGTGCCGTCTATGAGGGTTCCCCTGTAGTGGACAACTACCTCATCAGAGACAGAAGGCCTGGGGCCGTCTCCCATTTCCATCACCTCGTACTGGATGCCGGAGGCTGTTTCGGTTACATCATCCCTGCGGAGATTTTCTTTTAAAAAATTCTCACCCTCTTCAAGATTGTCGCCAAACTGAAGCCGGGCAAAATAATCATTTAACCGCATATTCGCCTCATCCGGGGTCATAACGGTCGGTTCTCCGTCCCAGATATCCTGTATTGCCATAGCAATAGCCTGGGGATTTATGGTCTCAAGACCGCTTGCCTGAAGGCTTGATCCGAAAGTTATCCCGATAGCGTAGCTTATGGTATCATTTTCTGTTCTCAGATCCGTACTTACATTATTCTGTCCGCAAGAGGTAAAAACGAATGCAGTTGCAAAAAAAATAGTAAAGAAAATTCTGGTTTTCATATTGCTGATAATTTAATTTTAATTAAAATCTGGCTTTAATCTTCCTGATCCCTTGCCTGGCAGGATCAGATCCGGGGCTATCCGCAAAAAGCCAAAGGCGGCATGGGATCTGGTCCGGTTAGTCCGGCATTAAAAACGGTATTTTTCAAAGCAGCGAAAGTAAGGTAAAATATTAATATAAGTAAACAATTTGGCTACTAATTTCTATTGCTTCAGGGTTTGGTGGCAACCAGCATCTCCCTTTTCCCTGGGGGACCGGCAATGCGTTCCGTTTTCAATCCTGCCGCCATCATGTTTCGTCTCACCTGCCCGTTTGCCGAGTAGGTGGCCAGGACCGCACCATTATCCATAATTCCGGCGATCCTCGTAAAGATCTCATGTGTCCACATTTCAGGCTGGATACTGGGAGCGAAAGCATCAAAAAAAATCACATCATAGGTCCCGGCAGGATAGTACGTCAGAAAGTCTGAGTTTATTTTCCAGAGCGAAAAATAATTTGTTATCTGTACTTCCCTGTCCCATTCACACTCGTTGACTTTATTGTAATATCCGGAAAATTCCGGAAAACCGTTTTTGAAAAGCCCCAGCAATTCCTGCAACACGGCCTTTTCCAGGGGATATTTCTCAATCGAATGGCAAAAGACCTGTTTTTGCTGCTTTTCAGCCTCACAGCATGCCAGCATCGCATTCATTCCGGTACCGAAACCGATCTCGAACAGCCGGATTTTGTCTTTTTTCACTTTTCTCAGCGCCCTCTCTACATAAACAAACAGGGATTCACTGAGTGCTCCGTGCATGGAATGAAAATATTCTTTCAGTTCCGGAATATACAGGGTCGGTGAACCATCGCCGGTGCGGGTAACAATCGTTTGCATTGGTATGTCGCTTACCCCGGCCTTCTTGTCACCGGGAACGGGTTATTAACGCGATTGTGAATCAATCCAGGTAATTGCAGTCTCAATGATTGTGTCAATCAGCTGCCTCTCATGGCTTCTTGACATATTCACCTTTATATCGGGGAGTATCCCGCCTTCGATGTTATACCCGTCGAGAGTCAGTGTTTGCGTACGGGGAAACCGGCATCTCCATCCGTTGTTGAGTTCGTAATCATAGGGCGTTCCGCCTCCTCCCCCGGTCTGGTCTCCGATAATCACTACGTGGGGCAAAGTCTGCATATTCAGGACAAAATCGTTGGCAGCGCTGTATACGCGCCGGTTGCTTAATACCGCCACAGGCCCGGTGAACTGCCGGATGCCCCTGGGCAATAAATAGTTGGGCTGCGGTTCGCTGAAATCCCCGTGCCCGGGACCGGTTTTATAAAGGGTGAATGACACAAGCCGGGGATGATCTGAAAACCTGGAAGCAATTCTCTTGCTTGTACTGCTGAGCCCGCCGCTGTTATTACGTATGTCAAAAATAACCCCTCGCAGGTCATGAAACTGTTCGATGACCATATCGATATCGCGCTCCGAAAATTCGTCGGAGAAAGAGGAGCAATATACGTAACCTATCGAGTCAATAACCTGTGTCATAAATGGCCCGGTTACCCTGAAATCATGTCCCAGGTACCTGGCCTGGACCATTCCTGAGAAATTTTCAGGATGGCCCGAATACCATTCGAAACTCCTGGAGCGGTCAAAATCGGAATAAAGATTTACGTGTCCGTCGCGGAGCGAATAAAGCATTCCGGCAAGGATGTCAAAAAACTCCTGGTCGGCAAGGCTGTCGTCAATCAGCGGCCGGGTAACGTGGTATACCGAGTCCCAGTCAACGTTCTTGTATTGAAAGAAAGAATACTTCTGATCCATTTCGTTCCACAATAGCTCAAAATTTGATACATGACTGTTTTCCCGGTCATTTTCGATCATGAGTTTTTCGCATGATAAAACAACCGGCAAAAGAAGCAGTATTATAATTAAGCCATATCTCATATTGATTGTCTGAAAGGTTTTTGTCTGCCGGCCTGCATCATGATTTAAAAATTGAACATGGTCTGCAGCATTATTCCATGCGTTGCCGATGTAAGCCGGTTTTGGTCCCTGTGATTTGAAAACTGCCATTTATACTGGACTCGCAGAGCATTGCTATTGCTCAGGGCATATTCAAAGTACAGGTTTGAATTCAGGGAAAAGTACCGGTTAAGCGATGAAATTTCCATGCTGTTTATCAGGCTCTTCAGGTTTCCCGTGCTGTGATCGAGAAATCCTGAAGGCATTATGTACGCAAAATCAGGCCGGATCAAAAACGATACAACCGGCAGGTAGGCCCGCAAGGCTATTAAATATTCCCTCTGTTTGCCTGAAAAACTGTAGGATACCTGACTGTCAAGGTTCACGGTATTTATTGAATAGACTGTGATGGCATTGTTTATAAACTGGTTGTGCCGGTAATAGGCAAACTCGGATCCTATGCTGCCGCCCAGAAACAGACTTAAATAATCATTGAACACTTTCCCTGCCGGCCTGAGATAGGCGACATTTATTTGCATGTTTGCATTCCTCATATGGGAATCGGTCAGTTCCGGGTTTATGGCAGGAGAAATGATCCCGGTAATAAAATCCATGTCTGCAACCAACAGCCTGGTATCACTGAAGCTTCGCACGCCTGTACCTGCATAAATATGGCTGCCGGAATAATACAGGGGCGAAAGGCCTTCGTCGCGCATTCCTGACAGGGCCCATCCTCCTCCCAGGTTAAAATGCCTGCTTGTCCCCGTTTCAGAGAAAACGGGAGCAGCGGAAAGGATGAAAAATGCAATAATGCCTGATTTTATGCTATATTTGATAGATGCCATTTTTAAGTGTCAACAGACCGGCGGGGTAATTGTAAACGCAGAACTTTATATTTTCTTATTTTTCCGGTCCACTAAGTTAATAAAAACCGGCAGTTATTTTTTCCTGCATGTTTCACCGGTATCCTGAGTTTTTGTTTTAATCATTTTAAACCTGTTTTATGCGAATGGATGAGAGTTCAAAATTTTACCTGATAATTGCACAGTCAGCGATCATCGGCATACTGCTTATTTACCTTGTGTTTTCGATCGGCGACACTGGCAGGATGCGGGCGATGGAAGGTCAAATCGCGATGCTGCAGGAACATATGGCGGAATGTCTTGAGCGCAACGATAGCCTGTCGCTGCAATTGCAATATTTGCGGATTGAACATGCAATACCCCCGTTTCTTGACCTGAAGAAAACCGAATATCTCCGGGAACAGGGCCTGGCCCACCCTGTTAAAGAGATCAGAAATGACCTTATTGCCAGTCCCGGACTTATTGCCCGTCCCGGCGTCCTTGGAGGGGAAATGGGTTTTTATTTCCGTGACGGAATTCATATACTCAACCATCGCTGGGTCTTTGCATATTTTGAGGACGGACATGTGGAAGGGGCGATGCTCCTCAGGTTTGAGATCGGGGATGACGGAAACATAGAATGGCAAGTTCTGGATGAAACCTCATTTCCCGGCTGACCTGCAATTTTTGTGGTGCTTGAGGTCGCGATGGAACCTCATTTCCCTGCTGACCTGTTTTTAATTGTGCTTGAGGTAGCGATGGAACCTCATTTCCCTGCTGACCTGTTTTTAATTGTGCTTGAGGTCGCGATGGAACCTCATTTCCCTGCTGCACCTGTTTCTACTCCTTTTGCCTGAGCGGCCTTATGTTATGTGATTCTCCTTCTTCGGCAGAAAATGTATTGGGAAATTCTTCCCTTGCTTCAGCCACAATTGGATCGGGAATTTTGTAGCGTCCGGAAAAATGGCCGATGATGAGTTTTCCCACATTGGCCTTTCTGGCCAGCATCCCGGCTTGTCTGGCGGTGGAATGAAAAGTTTCGTCGGCCCTTTTTCGCATATTGTCAAGATAGGTCGCTTCATGGTAAAGGATGTCGGCGCCGGAAATCTGGGGAATTATGGATTCCGTGTACCTGGTGTCGCTGCAGACGGCTATCGATCTTGGCTTATAGGGCGGGAAAGTAAGCTTTTTGTTTTCAATCCGCTCGCCGTCTTCGGCTATATAATCCATGCCTCTTTTAATTTCATTGATTTTCTCCACAGGAATCCTGTACCGCTCTATCATTTCTTTTCTGATATTCAGCAGCGGGGGCTTTTCCCTGAAAAGGAAACCGCAGGAAGGAATGCTGTGCTTAAGGGGAATTGTAGAAACCTCAATCTGATCATCCTCAAAGATCAGCTGCTTTTTCCCCGCTCCGAAGGGATGGAAAATGAGCGGAAAAGGGAATTGTTCCTGGTAAAAATATTTATGGTGTTCATCGAGGATGGTCTTTAAAAGAGGATTTGCGTAAAGATGCAGATCGGCTTTCCTGTCAAGCAACTTATAGGAACTCAGAAGCCCGAACAGTCCGAATGTGTGGTCGCCATGTAAATGAGATATGAAGATATGATTTATTTTGCCGAAGCTGAGATCGAATTTCCTGAGCTGCATCTGAGTTCCCTCACCGCAATCAACAAGAAAAATCCGCTCATGCAATTTAATTGCATGAGCGGATGGAAATCGTCCTGAAACGGGGACAGCGGAACTGCTCCCGATAATTGTAAGAGAAAAGGACACAGCTGTACCCTGTTAATGGTTAACTTTTTGCCTGTTCTGTTTCTATGAACTTCTTTGCTTCCTTAACCGATGGAGTTATATTGAGCACCGTATCAAGCTGGGAAATCGTAATCAGTCTTTCAACAGCATCGTTAAGGCCCGTAAGCACAAAAACGCCATTTGAATTTTTACTTAATCTGTTGGCCACTAAAATGGCGCTCAAACCGGAGGAATCACAATACTTGCATTTACTCAGGTCCATAATCACGTTTTTTTCTCCTTTGCCGGAAATAAGAACCAGTTCCGATTTAAGGGCAGGCGCAATATGGGTGTCGAGTTTTTCCTCAAGTACCTGAATCAAAGTGTAATTATCAAACTTTTCAATATTGAATTCCATTATTGCAAATTTTAGTTAGGATGCTTGCTAAATGCTAAAAAATAACCGTAACTATGATCTGGCTGTAAACCGGCCATTATTAAATGGCTATTTCCCCCCGGTACCGGACTTGTCCTCCTTTGCTTCAG